>NZ_JANVFC010000002.1:0-119502 GCF_025195005.1 Vibrio sp. NC2 | reverse complement strand
TCTGATGGCCACATCGCAGCGCTTGAAAAAGTAGGGCGTAAAGACGGTCTTCATATCTACAACCTTGGCACTGGTAACGGTTCGAGTGTATTAGATATGGTTAAAGCGTTCGAGAAAGCGAGCGGTAAACAAGTCCCTTATAAACTGGTCGATCGTCGCCCAGGTGATATTGCAGAATGTTGGGCAGACCCTGCTAAAGCTCAAAAAGAGCTGGGCTGGAATGCGACGCGTACATTGACTGAAATGACGGAAGATACATGGCGTTGGCAGTCAACGAATCCTAATGGTTTCCCTGGCTGATCTAGTCGTTTCATGAATGATTAATATACAAAAAGATGCTTTAGGGCATCTTTTTTGATCTAAATCGAATAAAAAGTGAATTGGTGGTTAAAAAGTATCATTCTGTATCGGTTGTTGTTATCATGCTCGCGAATTATATGTTTAATGTTAATTTTCTTTGGAGTTAATCATGGAACTAGGCCTAATTATCACTTTCATCATTGCTGCTGCAGTAATGGTTAAGAAAGAGATGGCAGAGAAGTAATTTCACTTTATCCCTTTTTGATACAATTTTTAGTGAAATAATAAAAGCCAGCATTTAGCTGGCTTTTTAGTATCTGCAATTCAGGATTTTAACGAATTAGAATTCGTAGTTTGCAGACAAGCCCCAGTTACGGCCAGGTTGAGACTTAAAGTCTGTATTAAACTTAGAGGCGTGTGTACTACTAGACGTTTCACTGTACAACCAATATTTCTTGTCCAGCGCGTTAAATAGACCAGCTCGCAGAGTCAAATCCGTGATAGGACGGTAATAAGCAGTTAAATCGACAACGGTGTACCCAGCTACATCGACCTTGTCGTCAGCGTTCCACTCATCCTTCGCAGCAACCATTTTAATATTTAGAGCTGAACCGAAGGTTTCTCTCTCAATACCAAGACCAATTGTTCCTGTTAGAGGTGCTACCGAATCAATTGATTTTCCGTTAGATTTATCTTCACCGTCAGCATAGGCTACAGCCAAACGAGTGTATGTACCGAATGGTGCGTCTAGCAGGGTATCAAGGTTAATTGTTGAAGAAAGTTCTGCACCATAAATCGTAACTTTATCTAGGTTTTCTTTGGTAATTACGTCTCTACCGTTTTGCTCCCCCGTTTTCGTCTGATTGATGAAATCGGTATAGTCGGTGTAAAAAGTGCTAAGTTCGAAGCGAGCGTGTTGGTTGCTGCCACGAAGGCCAAACTCATAAGACACACTTCTTTCAGCTTTTAGATTAGGGTTTGCTTCAATAATAGCGCCGTTGTTATAGAAGTAATACAAGTCATAAACTGAAGGAGCTTTAAATCCTTGACCGATTTGACCAAATACAGATAAGTTGTCGTTGATGTGATAAACCGAACCTAGCTTCGCTGTGAATGCATCATCTTCATTCTTTTCATATTCCGTGGTGTAGCCTTCATCTGTTGATGGATCAGCAACAAACGAGTCATAACGAAGACCACCGGTTACAATCAACTTATCTTCCATGAAGAACGCTTGATCCTGAACAAACACACCCCATTGCGTGATTTTTGCATCAGGGATACCCGTACTACCTGGAGTAACGGTGCCTCGGTCAAACTTATGATCGGTGTTGTCTAACTCAAAATCATTTTGTAGGTAAGTAAAACCGTAAGTAAATTCATGATCAGCGCCGTCGATATTCACTAACTTAGAAAGTTGTGTATCAAGCTGCATGTTTACGTCTGATGCATCACGTTCACGTAATCGGCGACCACTTGATGGTGTCGTGTCGTAGTTCTTATTAAGAGTGCTTGAGTCCTGGTAGCTAAGAGACCAGTCTAACGAATCCGCGATAGACGAATTCAACTTAAGCTGTTGCTCTAATGTTGCACGAAAACGTTTGTTGGTGTCTTCGTTATAGTTATCAGTGTATACAAAGCCCGGCATAAGCTGGTAACCATTGTAATTCAACTCATCCTCATCATATTGGCGCTGATAATGCTCTAAAGTTACGCCAATCTTGTTTGAATCCGATACATTGTAGAATGCTTTAGCTAAGAAGTTACTTAATTCCGTATCGGCTGGGTTAGAAGCACCACGATCTGGACCTTCAACTTCACTTCCTGATGAATGAGTTTCTGTCTCATGACCTTGAGCGTATGTCGCCATAACGATAGTTTCTAACTTATCTTTACGCATCGCCCATGAAAGTGTGTTTTTAAACTGTTCATCAGCTGACGTATAGCTAGATTTGATACCAAAACGGTTCTCATCACCATCAGTTCTAAGCATATCTTCTGGGTTCTTCGTTCTTAGCAGTACAGCACCGCCAATTGCATCAGAACCGTACAATGTAGAAGCTGGCCCTTTATTTACCTCAATGACACTCAATGTGTCTACTTCAATGGCGTTTGAATATTTACGCTGTTCTGTAGCGCCAGGGTTGTATGGGGTTGGTTGTTGGACACCATCGATCATCAATTTAACGCGATCACCTTCAACACCACGGATATTGAAACCCGAAATACCAAAGCGGCCACTGCCTTGCGCTTCTACGCCTGGAGTGTATTGAAGAGCTTGCTTTATGTCGTTAGACATTTGATTATCAATATCTTCTGACGATACCGATTCAATTGAGCTTGAAACATCTTCTTTGTTTTGCTCGGTACGAGTTGCCGATACAACAACCTCGTCAAATAGGGCATAATCTTCAGCAAAGGCTGATGTTGATGAAAGCGCTAAAACGATTGAAGCAGAGAGTAGGGATTGCTTATACATCTGATAGTTACCTTAATTCCATAGTCTTATCTTGATTTACGAGAGACAATATTGGATCTAAATGATAATTACTACCATTTGCATTTCACTTTGTGGGTGATTTTATCAGTTAAAACTCCATTAATACCGTATAACTTATTGTATTTTAAAAGCTTTAATTGTGATATTTAGCTGGTGAATACTTCCATTTCTGTGATAAACATCTCATTTATAAAGTTGGATACTGATGCATAGCCTAATAACACTTGAAGCACTACATATACTAGATGCCATTGATCGTCGTGGGAGTTTCGCAGCTGCTGCGAATGAACTGGACCGAGCGCCTTCTTCATTGAGTTATCAAATCCAGAAGTTAGAACAAGACTTAGATATCATGATTTTTGATCGCTCAGGCCACCGTGCAAATTTCACGGAAGCGGGACAGTTAATATTAGAGCAAGGTAGAATCATTCTTGGTGCCACTGAACAACTCGTTAACGATGCGAGTATTCTTGCTAATGGCTGGGAGCTAGATTTAACCATTGCCTTTGATGGCATCATTCCTATTGCCAATTTCTTCCCGTTGGTCGACGAACTCGGGAAAATCAGCAAAACACGTGTTCGCTTACAAGAAGAGATCTTAGCCGGATGTTGGGAATCCCTGACAGATGGCCGAGCCGATTTATTGGTATGTCCCAAGCTCGACACGATTCCAAACGATATGAAAAGTGACATTATTGGTAAGATGGAAATGGTATGGGTCGCGGCATCAAACCACTACGTTCATAAACGTTCTGGCGAGTTCGATCAAAAAGCGAGGGAAAGTTACAGGGTTATTGCAATTGCGGATACTGCACGCGACCAACCAGCGTTGAGTCGCAACATTCTCGAGAAACAACCTCGTTTAACCGTAACAAGCTTCCCTGCAAAGGTAGAGGCTCTGACAACTGGATTAGGGATTGGCACCTTGCCGAGTAGTATTGCTAAGCCGCTGATTGAATCTGGCGTTCTACAGCAGATTTCGGGTACAGAACCACAGCCGATCGATATCGTCATGGCTTGGCGACGCAACAAAATGGGCGACGCCAAGTCTTGGTGTATCCAACATCTTAAAAAGACATGGGCGTTAAAGTAACGGTAACACCATATCTGCAGTACCATCTTCAAAACTGATATCTAGCTCGAAGCCGAGCTTTTGGGCTAGTGTCAGCATCCCTCTATTCGTTGGCATCGTCATGCCCGACATCTGTTTAGTCTGCTTCGCACGGCAGTAATCGATAACCTTAGTCATAAGAATACGACCTAAGCCGACACCTTTCAGATCGGAACGTATCAGAATCGCGAACTCGGCATCGGTGTTCTCTGGGTTAATTAGCGCTCTCGATACACCAATAATCGCAGGCACACCTTGTTCCTTACGAACCACCACAAACGCGATTTCTCTATCAAAATCAATCTGAGTAAAATTCGCCAACGCCTCATGATTGAATTCTCCAACATCACTAAAGAAACGCTTATACAGATCCTCTTTAGAGACGCGATTAATAAAGTCAGCATGAAGCGGTTCATCTTCAGGAAGAATAGGGCGTAGCAACACTTCGGTGCCGTCCTTGAGTACTATATTCTCTTCAAGCTCGACCGGATAAGGGCGAATCGCAAGACGTTCTTGTGGATCGCCTTCGTACGCTTTCAAGATGATATCGGCATCTAATATCGTGAACTTGTCACCATTGGCCAGTACTGGATGGATATCCAAATCATGTATTTCAGGGCAATCGACTACCATTTGCGATATACGAACCAGCAACTCAGAGAGCCCTTCAATGTCGATTGGGTTAGGCAGTTTTTGCAGGCGAATCTTGCCACTTTTTATCGCCCTAATGATCAAGTAACGCGCCAGTGTCATGTTAAGCGGTGGGAAAGCAGCCGCGGCATCAATCGATTCATCCCACTCAGAGCCACCTTGGCCAAGTAAAATGATAGGGCCAAAGGTTTCGTCCGTTGTGACCTTAACTCGCAATTCTTGGCCGCCCGCAAGCTTAGCCATACCTTGAATCAACAAGCCATGGATATGAGCAGTAGGGAACGACAATTGAGATCGATCGAGAATTGCCTGAGCGGCATTCGCGACTTCACTACTGTTTCGTAAATTGAGCATCACACCTTGAACGTCCGACTTATGCGCAATGTCTGGCGAGCGAAGTTTTACGGCGACCGGGTAACCGATCGTTTCAGCAATGTGCACCGCTTCACTTGGGTCGGAAGCAATCCAAGTTGGCAACACATCAAGATTGAAGTGCTTGAAAAACTGACTATTTTGGTGAGTATCAAGACTAACTGTATCTTTATCCAGTAGTTGGCGTTCTATCCAACTTTTCGCATCTGCCAAGTCTTCAATGTGCACTTTTTCTGCCGTGGTCGGCGTTTCCATTAACTGACGTTGGTTGCGTCTGTACTCGACCAAGTGCATGAATGCAACCACTGAACTTTCAGGCGTTCGATAGGTTGGGAAACCCGCTTCAGTAAACAGCTTTCTCGCCGGCCTTGCGGTTAACTCCCCAGACCAATTCGTTAAGATATTAAAGCGCTTGTGGCGAGGATGCTTTTTAATCGCTTCAATAATTCGCTCTGCTGTTCTGGCTGAATGTGCGACTGCAGAAGGGCTGTGCATGATAAGAATCGCGTCCGCTTCGTCGCCATCGAGTAAGATGTTTATGGTGTCGATATAGCGTTGATCGCCGGCGTCGCCAACAATATCGATAGGGTTGCTATGAGACCAACTCGATGGCAAAACCTTACTGAGTTTATCGAGCGTATCTTCAGAGAATTCTGCGAGCTTGCCGCCGCGGTCAAATAGGGTGTCCACGGCCATAATTGCTGGGCCGCCACCATTGGTAACAATAGCCAAGCGCTCGCCACGCAAGGGCACTGAATGAGTCAGTGTCTCTACCGCAGCAAACAGTTCATGTAAGTTCTTAACTCGCAACATACCGCTGCGTCGGATCGCAGAGTCATAGATAATGTCTAAGGTATCGGCACCACCGGTATGTGCCATTGCCGCTGCTCGGCCTTTCGCTGTTCGTCCGCCTTTGAGCACTAGAATTCGTCGGTTGCGTGACGCTGCACGCGCTGCAGAGATAAAGCGCCTCGCATCAGTAATGCTATCGACATAAAGCAATATCGCTTCGGTGTGAGAATCGGTACTCAGATAATCCAAGAGTTCCGAGAATTCAATGTCACTGCCATTGCCTATTGAGATAAACGCTGAGAAGCCAATCTCTTTGTCGTTCGCCCAATCGAGAATCGTAGTACACACTGCAGCAGACTGAGAAACAAACGCGATTTTACCTGGCAGCGCAGTCACTGGAGAGAAAGAGGCGTTTAAATTTAACCATGGGACAATAATCCCCAAGCTATTGGAGCCAAGCACCCGAATGTTGTGTTTTTTAGCAATCGCTAGGCATCGTGCATCATACGTTTCGCCATTATCGCTTTGTTGCTGCATGTCGGAAGAAAGCACGATGACAGAGGCTATGCCTTTCTCGGCCAGCTCTTCAAAAATGGCCACATTAAGGGTCGCATTGGTACAGAGAATCGCAAGGTCAGGCACGATAGGCAGTGACAAAATGTTCTTGTATGAGAGTACGCCTGCCACCGAGTCATATTTTAGCGTAACGGGCATCACCGCACCTTTAAAATCCCCGTGCAACAAATTATTCATGACGATATATCCCGCGCGCGTTTCTCGTTGAGAAGCACCAACAACAGCGATTGAACGGGGTTTAAGGAGGGGATCAAGATGATTCATAGACATATCCTAGCAATGCACGTAAGTTCATCGTAACTTACTTTTCACTCACGGGTTGATGGCAAATTCACCGAATTCAGATGAATAAGCAAACACTGCATAAAGTTTGTGAAATAGGTCACCCACTAATGGTGTATAATCTCAAAGTTAACTTGATTCTAAACCGACGTATCGGCATGATTTATAGTAATTATTATTAAGGATATAGAGCTTTCCATGAAAAAATTTGCAATTGTGACTTTGCCACTGCTCTTGGCTGCATGTGTATCGGACGACTACGTTACAAATGTAACTTCAGATAGTTATCAAGAAGAGTACAAAACGGCAAAAGTTGAAGCTCCAGTTGTATCTCAATCTGAGCAAACAGGCGTTGTTGAAGAAAACGTTGTTAACGTGATCAGAACCGAACCTGTTGAGCAGAAAGTCACTCAAACGACTAAAGCTAAGCCAGTTGCAGTAGTGACAGGCCCAACGAAGAAACAACAAGATATGAACCAGCGCTTTGGTTACACGGTTCAAGTTGTTGCTGTTGGCAGCCAGAGTAAAGTCGATTCTTTCGTGAAAATGCTACCTACGACTTCTCAACCAGTTTGGGAAAACTACAAAATGGTTAACGGCACTAAGTGGTTCACAGTACTTTACGGTGATTACGCAACGCGCTTAGAAGCTAAAAAGGCAATCTCAACGCTGCCAACCACTTTCCAAAACTTGAAGCCGTTTGTTAAGAGCATTGATGACATCAAGAACTCTGAATACCCAACGCTTAACAAGTTGAACTAAGTTTTAATTCAGAAAGAGGGAGCAAATGCTCCTTCTTTTGTTTTAAGACCAGCAGTTTTGTTTAATAGTTAATCGCTCGATCTTTCGAACACAATTTTAACGTTCAAAACACTGTACCTATTTCGACTTTTGTTTATCATTGAAGTCAGTATTCCTAGTTTCAAGGACCGAATTTACCCATGAACACCATTAACATCCTTCTACTTTGTGGCGGTGGATCTTCAGAGCATGAAGTATCTTTAGTTTCAGCCAATTACCTTTTTGAACAACTGAATAGCGTTGCAGATTTTAACGTTGTCAGAGTTGAAATTAAAAACGAAGGCTGGTGTCTTGATTCAGGTGAATTGGTTTATCTAGATATCAATAATCAAACCTTACGTGGCGACAACCTAGAGTCTAAAGTCGATTTCATTGTGCCTTGTATTCACGGCTTCCCGGGTGAAACAGGTGACATTCAATCATTGTTTGAAATGGCTAAGATTCCGTACTTAGGCTGTGGCTCTGAAGCGAGCAACAACAGCTTCAACAAAATCACGTCAAAGCTTTGGTACGACGCACTTGGCATCCCAAATACACCGTATCTGTTTTTATCAGATAACAACGACCAAGCGCATTCACAAGCGACTCAAGCTTTTGAAAATTGGGGTAAAGTGTTCGTGAAGGCGGCTCGTCAAGGTTCTTCTGTAGGTTGTTACCAAGTTAACCAAGTGGAAGACTTAAGCGAAGCGATCAATAAGGCGTTTACCTTCTCTGATCAAGTGCTGGTTGAGAAATCAGTTGTGCCTAGAGAGCTAGAAATTGCCGCTTATGAAATCGATGGTGAGCTACACATCAGTAAACCGGGCGAGGTGATTGCACCTAACGGCGCATTTTACTCTTACGAAGAGAAATACAGCTCAGACAGCCACTCAATTACCGAAGTTGAAGCAAATAACTTAACAGACGAACAACTAGAGTTAATTGCAGACAGTGCTCGTAAAGTATTCACCCAAATGAAGCTTCGTCACTTGTCTCGTATCGATTTCTTCTTAACACAAGACAACGAGATCTACCTGAATGAAGTCAACACCTTCCCAGGTATGACACCAATTTCCATGTTCCCTAAAATGGTAGAACATGATGGCCACAAATTCAGCCAGTTCCTAGAGAACTGTGTGAGAACGAGCATTTCTTAGTTCTTCCAAAATATCTTAGCGAGTCTTACACTACTGGCTAAATAAAAAATAGCGCCTTGAGCTTACCCGCCAAGGCGCTATTTTTTTAAGAGTCCGAGCTTTTTTTAGAGTCAAAGATTTTTGTTTTTAAAGTCAGTCGTCTATTGATCACGCCGTTTTTTAGCTAGCAGTCTATTAAAAGCTAACTATTAACACGCGGTCTATAAACAAGCTAACTGTCAACAAAAAGGCCATCAGCTTACAGCCAAGGAACTATTGGTTTAATGCCAACAGATAGTCAGCTTATTGCCAAGGGATCAGTGCTTTAAACTTCATCTTCTCAGTCTCAGCAGTCCCCGAATAACCGACATATTGCGCAGGCATTGCAGGGCTGAGCCAACGACCAAAATCCTGAATCTCCCTTACCTTAAGGCCTTGTTTTGACAACTCTTGTGCGGCTCCCACACGAATCGAATTCCCTGAAAAATGGTGGCTTTCTGCGAGTTGAAGTAAGTCGCTTGCACTTCTTAATATCCTATAGATCGACGAATCATCTAAAGGTTGCAGACTGATATTCTCATGCTTGTCTATCGCACGAAACACCGGCAATTCGTCTTGAGTCCCAGTAAACGCAAACCAACGCTGAAGTGCAGCACTTGCTACTTGCGACAGCCGATACACTGAATCTTTTACTGTAATCTGGTAATCATTTTCAACGCACTCGACATTACCCATTGATAACGCCTTAAGTTCTGATCGTTTTAAAGCACACTCAAACATCACATTATAAATGGCGATATCTCTGATCTCTTTTAAGCTCGACTTCTCATTTGAAAGTAACGTGTTTAATTCAGCGAGGTGTGCAGATGTCATGGCATTGGTTTGTTTAGCGTCGCCGGCCATTTGAGCTTGCAAGTGGAGCAGGGCAAAACGAACTTGTCTATGCTTGATTGGGTTGGCAAAGCTCAACACAGTATGTAACAAACTAAGCGTTGCAGTGTAACGTTTTAAAGATGCGTATTTTCTGTCACTGGATTCAGTCTCAAGAAAACGACGAACAGCAGTAATAGAGGCTGGGAGTGTGTTGATACGGTTTTTAGTACAGAACGCATGGTAGCGATTCCAATCACTGTAGATACCCAGCAGTGAGTTACGAGAGTACTGGTATCCTGTTAACTCATCTATAATTTCAATTGTCGCGTGCCTGTTCAATTTTTCAACAAATGAATTAATTGTCACAGAGTCGGTTAAAATAGGGACTTTTTTTCGCAAATTACCGTACCTCGACAGGTGTTTTTACCATATTATGCTTGATATCATTATAAGTATACTTATGATTAATACAGTGAAAACAAAAAGATGATTAATAGATATGGCTAATTCAATTTACCGTAGCGTCCATCTGCAATCGATGGATGCGAATAACACCATTTGGCGTGCTAAGTTAAAAAACAATGTGATTCAGGGCAACCTAGCTGCCGTGAAGAAGAGTATTGATTGGTGGATTGACACCGCGTCTATTATTGACCCTAAAGAGTTCACTGCATTAAATAAGTCGAGAGGAACTGGTGGCCTAACTGAAAACTTCAACGGCTATCAGATCAAGAATGACACCGGTGAGCCTAACGCGTGGTATTGCATGTTTAACGGGCGTCTTATCAAAGGCGGCAAGATTGCAATCCAACGTCATATAGAAGCTTACTTACTCGCAAAACAAAAAGCAGAGCAACAAAAGAAGTAATTTATGAGCCTAGTATATTCAACAGAAACAGGTCGCATTAAACCTGAAGAAGAGAAAGTCCAACGTCCTAAAGGCGATGGTATCGTTCGAATCCAAAAAGAAACCAAAGGCCGTAAAGGCAAAGGCGTTTCTATCGTAACGGGCTTAGACCTAGATGACGCACCATTAAAACTAATGGCAGCGGAACTCAAAAAAGTGTGTGGCTGCGGCGGCTCAGTAAAAGATGGCAACATCGAGATTCAAGGCGACGCTCGTGACAAGCTCAAAGCGCATCTTGAAAAGAAAGGCTACAAAGTTAAATTTGCTGGCGGTTAAGCTCTAACTAATGCCAGGGGTAAAATCGAAGATTATTATCACTGGTTATTAGGTATTTTATGGTAAATAGCCAATATGGTTAAATACACAGTATAAATCAGAGAATATCGACACCAAATAAAGGCAGGGCATCACATAAAGATACCTGCCTTATAAACGCCAAAACCAATTTAACATAACGTACATAATACGCACTTAGTATGTAAGCCCCAGATAGTAATGTCACTATTTTCTAAAGCTATTCTTTTCATCGTTTCCCCTTAAAACCCTTATTACAACTGGTGTCTCAAGCATATTGAGTTCACCAGCATTCTCTAAACGCTCTTTTAACCCAATGGCCAACATCTACATGATTCGTTTGCATAAAGCCGATCAACGTGAACATTTGTTCCATCTGTCTGACTTACATCTTCTTGTACTCATGATTCAGCGCGCTGTGTGTAAACCTTGTGGGCATTGCTGTCGTTTCTTTTTCAGATTTCACACACGCCACCGTGTTTCTTGTTCGCTACACACGTTGAATTCTGTTTTGTGTTATCCACTAAGCCAGTTAAGTTTTCTCACACGAGCTCGTCTGTAAGTTTCCATGCTGAATTTTTTTAACTCAACTTACAACTCGCAACAAAGCTTGTGTTTGTTGGTTAGATTATTGGATTACTCTGTGTTCTTCAGATCTACGTAATGTCACGAACAGACATGTTCACATCGGTTAAGTCACTTTACCGAAACTCACAAATATTCACGCTCGCGGTTATTTGCCCTTAGATCATCGTTGGAACGGATTTCGAATTAACGTTTATCGCGCGATCCTCATTACCTCTGAAGATCGGGAATTCAATCCCAAGGAATTGCTCAGTTTTGCGTACTGGCGTGACGAGCACCGGCAACTGGTTGAACGACACGGCAAAATTGAGTCCCCGAAATACTATCCAGCTAAGGAGCATCCCTTGCCATTTCGTGGTGGTCGTCGTATGCCGCCTAAGCCCTGGATCCCAGCCAAATTCAAATAATAATCAAGATAAATAGGATTAGCGATGAAAGTGAGTGTCTATATCGATCAAGCGCTGTTCAACCAAGCACTCAAAGCCGCCAAAGGCTCTGGAATGACGCCGTCCCAAAAAATCGCCCATTGGGCAGAAATGGGTCAATTCATGGAAACCAAATCCCTTGGCTCACTAAGGCTGATACAAAGTGGTCGTAAAAAGACATGACTCGCCTACCCGCTTTCATTGATTTAGCGCAAGCACGGAGATTTACATAAAAGTATGGATGTGAACTCAATCTTTAGCAGTCGAGATTAAAAGTTTTAGCACCAATGGAGAGCGACAATATGGCAGCACAACTTCCTCACTCTACAAACCGCACAGCGCCGGCACCAAACGCGCCAAAGCGACACCTGAGCGCATGAAAGCAATACTCGAAGCGTTACGAAAAAACAGACGGAAAAATAAGAAGAAACCGCCTAATTTTGATAAACAATACTTAGAACTAGTAACTTTGAGGTATGCTTTTGATCTGAAAGCACTTATTATAGGCGGAAAGCAAAAACCCGAGAGGGACTATCTTGTAGTCTGTCTCGGGTTTTCATATAGATTGCTGCAGGCGCTTGAATAATCAGTGGGGCCTAACAACTGCTATAAAAAGGATTATAGGTAATAATGGCGGAAAGTCAAGAAGCATACCCATACAAAGACATTATCGTAAATACAACAAAAAGTAGAGCTGAACAGATAGAAGTAGATCTATCTAACGAAAGACTATTGCCATACTTTAATGACGGTAAACACGATTGGCATATCGCTTTCAACCTGTACCTATATAATGCACGGTTATCAAAAGCGTTCTTGTACCCACTTCATATATTAGAAGTGGCTTTGAGGAATAAGTTACATGAACTATTTTGCTCAGTTTTCAATGATAACTGGCCTAATGATCCTGCTTTTCAAGCTATGTTAAATCAACATAGTTCGAACTCATTGAACAAAGCAAGGCAAAAAGTAAACAATCGAAGTACCGAGGACATAGTAGCTGCTCTTTCGTTTGATTTTTGGTCTAACTTCCTTTTTAGATCTAATTACGAAGCGTTTTGGCGTAGTAATTACTCTAAGCTAAATATTAATGGACCTAAATTCCGACAATTTAAAACTAGAATTAATGAAGCAAATGACTTGAGAAACCGTATTGCTCACCATGAACCTATTTTAAGATTAGACTGTTCAAGTATCCATACAGAGATTTTAACTGCCATTCAGTGGCTTTCTTTTGAAATATATAGATGGACTAAAGAACACACTACTGTACCAGTGATTCTTCGTACTAAACCGGCCCCTACAGGAAACCCTCAACCATTACTAGGCGCCAAAGCTGATGATGATTTTGCTTCAGTTTCAAGTACCTTAACATTAGATTTATTACCCAATGAGACTTTTATTATTTGTGAAGATAAAGGAATCATCATTACAATGACAGATATAGGAAAGTACCTATTATCAAAAAAAGATAACCAAGATTTAATGCTTGAGTTACAAGATCACACTCTAGATATGGTGATAAGAACTAACCAACTAAATAAGAATTACATTGAGTGCAGCGAACACGAAAGTTACGCACATACAAAGAAAATCTTCAACAAGAAAAGGAATAAGTTTATAGTTGTCAAAGAATCAAAGATGGCGACGCTTGGTGTAATCCAGCAACCCCACAGACAGTTGTAAAAGTCAGAAGCTCGATGTTAAGCGACGATGTATGTAGGATCCAGATAACGCCAAAAGTTAAACTCTTGACGCTATGATCTCATGCTTAGCAGAATGACTTTCTTTGCGGTCTAGTCTGCCATAAAAGTAGCTTTACTATGTGCGTCAGCGTCTGCTTGAGCTTGGCAACTTTCACAGTAACCACCTTGCTCTTGATAGTATTCAACTAAGTCATCATCATCTAAAACATTATCGCATTCACTATGATACTCTTCTAATTCATGTGTATAACCAGAGCATTGAACATCTTCGATTAAATGACGAATAGAGTTTTCAAAATGGTACTTCTGGTTTGATGATAATGCATCGTACCCATTACCGATAGCAAATCTAGCAATTCCTAAAACAACACCTTCATCTGCGTTGTTATCACGAGCTGATTGCTCAAGGATTTCTGGACTATTTGTGATGATTTCGTCTAAAGCACTTAGATTCATTTTTACCTACTTATTTTTTCTAACGTTGATTTTTGATATTACTGAACGCTCTTTAAGGTTTTAGCCTTGTGCCCCCTATCCACTAAGCCAACCTACGGTAAGAGCACCAAGGTATTGGGAATCAATAGTAAACAGTTGTTAACTTTTATTGCGCGGTCAATAAAAGGGTCTGGACATGGGCTAGTGCAGCCTGATCTCTCTTTCCAAAATACTTAGGTGCTTGAACTGGTAACCAAATTTCATTGAAATGTCTTCGAAAATCCTGATATAGTTCAATAGGGTATAGTTTGGCAGGAACTATACGCCCATCAGGGTACTTATGTTGATACATATCGAAATCATTCGGCTCAATTCCCTTGTTGTCTCTCAGCCATTTACAAAACATTCTACCTTCAGATATATCAGGAACCATATTCTCAGGAAGAGTGTAGCCAGCTTGCTCAAGAGGAGCGATGAGGTTCAAGGTCAACTCATTTAACATAGAAAATCGGTCATAAGGTACTTTACTTCGATTTTGAATATACCGATCAATATGAGCAGGCATTACTGCCTTTGCTCCCCCTTGTTGCCACTCCGTTACCCATTGTGAAACTTTAACCGCGAATTTTGCAGAGAGCCACTGACCTAAATTTATAGCTAAATAAGGATGAACCCATGTCCCCTGAGATTTAGGATCGCCCCCGCGAATCACATGAATTAATTGCTCTTCACTTAATTTAGTTTGTGCTGACAACTCATTAATAAATTCTTGTGTACCTTTTAGAGTTCGGTAATCAGTGAATCGCTTCCCTACTGATTGACATAGAGCTGTCGCGCTAATATAACCATCAGCTAGTCTTTGAGGAATGATCTCTCCTTCCTCAACTCGAGGAATTAATGCTAATTGTTCCAACTTACATCTCCTAATTGTAAAAAGTTATTGATTTGTTAACCACTACGACACCAAACTAAAACCACCAACTTTGAGTGGTTTGCTTGAAACATTATATTCTTGTGCCTTTAAAGCCTTTTTCTAGCTTCTGGCCAAGAGAAATGATCAGCGCGCGCTTTGGTTTTAGGTCACCGGACTTTGTATCACGCCCATATACAATCGTAATGTTAGCTTTATAATTTCGGTCAAGAGCAATTTGTTCAAGGTTCTCATCTGAGTTAAAGCTAATTGGAATCCTTTTGCTCTCTGAAATTGAGGGGATATGAGCTGCCCAACCTGTTTTATGACGTTCTAAGTCCATACTAGTAATATAAACATCGACGTTATTTTTAGGGATTGTTACATCACCTTCGTTGAAGTCATAACTTGGCAAAGCCTCTACTAACTCGGTATCAAAAGTAACTATTGGAGTATCAGATTTATTTGCACCTGAGAAAAACTTAACTTCAGCTCCCTGCTCCAATTTAGCTGGTGCAATGATTTTTCTTGCTTCTCTAGCTACTTTTTTTTGCCCATGGACTTCGATTGCATGGGCAATTGCAGACTGAATAGCATCTGGAGTTGTACTGTATGCCTCTGCACCTATATTGATGAATATATTATTATTGGCTTGAATTGTTGCAGTACTCTCATCTCGACCACCAAGCAACTTTTTCATATGATCAAGAGCCATCGAAGCTCCTGTTACGGCTAGTATTGCTACCAGAACGATCAATCCCTTACGAATATTTTTGTTAGTGATTCCAGCATTCATAAGCTTTTCATGGGTCCATTCGTTTACACCGGTTAAATGGCAGTCTAACGATTGCTGACTACCAAAAGCTAAACCAATTACTAAAACTTCCCAAAGACTTCCTTTGCTGACTTCATCAACGAAAACCTTAATGTCTTCGATCACAAGGTTATCATCAAGATGTTCAAGTACAGTTGGGAGCATTTTGATTAGCTCGGAATACCCTTGTAATGATCCAATAACATCATCTAATGGTATTGGCTCTTTATTGCTATAGTAAATTTTTTCTTGTGACTCAATATACATTGTGACCCTCAGAGCCTAACCATATAGCGCCATCAGACGGGAAATTTTACACTTAGAAAAAGGACTTTTCTGTCTGAGTTGATTTTAGGAAGTGATTATACCCATTAACCCTAGTTATAACAGTGATTTAAATCATTAGCTCTAAAACTAGGTGCTGATAGCTCAGTCTCTTATAGAGAGGATAAAAAAGGAGCCACTTTTATAACAAAGTGGCTCTTTGGATTGGTCTGTCTTATCGGTGATTCTTGTAGCGCTGCGTGTAGTATTCGCCCTCACCACGCGCCCGTTCTTGACCGTGTATCCTTTCTTAAGTTGGCCGTTTGGTCGGCGGCCTTTGCACTTGTTTCCTTTCATTCGGTATCTCCAGTTTTCGTATCCGTTGCTCTTGGTCTTGTTGCACTCGCTTTATCCAATTGATGTCCGTTTTCAAAGCTGCAATCGTGCCAAGGCTTGAGACTCCACCGTTAATCAATGCAATGATTAACGCCTCAAGAAACGCCATCACTTCGTTTTCCATCTAGATGCGCAGTATTCAAGTAGGTATCGCACCATAGCGCGCATACCTAGCGTATCGACCACAACGGCTCCTACGACAAACCAGTAAGGATTTGGGATGTTCTGTAGTGCATTGAACCCTTGTTCGACATATGACGCGTAATTGGGAATGAAAGACAAGATGAGTGCTACGAAAGATTAAATAGCTAACAAAGTGTTTCGATAAAACTGAGCCCCAAAAAGTGACACTGCAACATAACTGCCCCCACTTTAATTGATGAACAGTAAACAGTGGCCTCGTGTCTCGTCATGAAGCTCGCACACACCGCTCTGATTACACAAACCGAGCCACTTTAAATTTAACTGTATAAATATACAGTTAAATTATTCCCCCCGTAAAAACCGCACTTATTGAGCAAATAACATTCAGAATCAAGGGTCTGCGTTCAATATTTAAACTTGAATTTGGTCTAATGGTGCGCTTTCCTGTATAACCGTCAGTTCTGGATCAGTTTTGGGTATAGCTCTTTTATCAATGCTAATACTCTAATCTCTGATTGCGCCAACTCTAAGGCATTGCGCATTACATTCGAATCACGTGTACGGGTTAGTATCATGAGCGACAAAGCATTCCGAAAACTCAACATATTCCTTTCGATTTTTTGCCTAGCAATCACGCTAGTGTCGTTGATCTCTTTTAATACGCTCATGAATAAAAGCTACGTTATTACACCCGACAAATACCCTACACGCGTTAACACAGACAGAGACCACGATGGTGGCACCGTAGGCTCGTTACACAGATCAAAAGATGGCATTGAGTTACAGTGTGACTTTGAACGGACCTATAGCTTACCCTTCTGTGAAATTGAATTCGTTATATCGACACAAGATAAAGGGCTCGATCTCTCTACGTTCGATTCGGTCACCATTAATATGGATTACCAAGGCCAAGAAGACCCAAGGTTTCGCTTCTACATTCGTAATTACAACAAGAATTACAGCGTGAAAGGCGATGCTATGTCGAACAAGTTCAATCGCTTAGACTTCTCGCTACCAGATAAAAACCACATCGACTTAAACTACTTCAACGTCCCGTTTTGGTGGATTGACCATTACAACCAACCTATTACTAGTAGCGCGGTAGACATTACAAACGCGGTGTCTGTTGAGCTCGGGCTTGGATCCAGCACGCTCGATGGGCACCATTCACTTAAGATCTCGAGCATTGTTTTCCACGGTAAAGTCATCAGCAAAGCTTTGTTAGCTGAGCTTTTGGTTGGATTATGGGTGACGTATGCCATCTATTATATAGGTTGCGCATTACATATCGCACAGCGAAGCAAAACGCGTGCAGCAGAGCAACAACGCTATTTAACCCAAGAAATTGAAGAGTTAAAGGTAAAGGCAACAACCGATCCGTTGACCGGATGTAGAAACCGAACCGAAGCGTTAGATACCTTCTATGATTTCGAATGGCTGGTGCAACAAGGAAAAACCATTCACATCGCGTTGTTTGATTTAGACTATTTTAAGCAGATCAATGATCAACATGGCCATGAAGTGGGTGACAAAGTACTTATTCAGTTTGTCGCAACGGCGAACGAGAGCCTTGGTGAGCAGTACTTGCTTTATCGCTGGGGTGGTGAGGAGTTTCTACTCGTTTGCCTGGAACAAACTGCGCTACGGTGTAACGAATCTATCGATGATTTTTACCTAGCAATGGACCAAAGCCCTTGGCCTAAAGCGCTTAAAGTAACGGCTTCGACCGGAGTAACGCAGCTTAAGGAGCATGAATCGATACGTACTGCCATCAAACGTGCAGACAAAGCGCTCTACAAAGCTAAAGACAACGGACGAAACCAAGTCGTTACGTTTTATTAAGCCTCGCTAGACTGGACTGCAGTTACACATTCAACTCTCGGCCAGTACTCAATCACACGCCATTAATGCCCTGTCGATATCTACTCTCCACTTAAGCACCCGTTAAATTTTTAACCGCAGACCAAACAACCTCATAAGCTTTAGTGTCTCATCAGCATTCTAATCGATTCGTATGCCTATAAGCGCGCTCTCGCCATCTGCTATAACACCATCTGTAATAACACCGTTTGCTATAACACCATCGATAGCATTCTCAGGTTGATACTTATCGTTCCTGAATCGCTCTATAAACAGCTCTTCTGTACGCCTCTAGCTTCCTAAGCACTTGTTTTAAAATGCACAAATTTGGCTAGTAAAGCGCGCTCTAACCAGTGGTTAATCACTCGCGGTATCGGTTTTAAACATTACCGTCGTTATTTATCTCGCACTGTTTTTAGATGAAATCCTCATTTGTCTGCTTCTGAACATTCATACACTCGTATCCGCTAAAAATAGAAGTCACAACGTCACTAGCCTTAAAAAACTCCATATATTTAACCACTTAGACGTGGTGACACAAATGCTGACAGCTAAAATGGCGATTGTTTTACTTTCAGATCTTGCTGTAATTTAATTACAAACCAAAGCCAAGGAAAGCTTGAAAAGTGGATTACTCCGACGTAACTTACTGAATAAACGGAATTTAAGGGGTTTGGGTAGGTTGGGATTTAGGGTAGCTAAAGAGTTGGTATGTACGAGATAATATACTAGATGGTAATATATTTAGTTATAGTGCACTATGGTGTTAAAAAAGAAGGGCTGATGCCCTACTCTTCTTTATTACTCATTTCTTCACGAATTTGCTCAGCAACAATTTTGATCGCTTGTCCTGTGCTGATACCCTGAGTCATCATTTCTTGAATTCGTTCAACAGCTTTCTGTTGTTCTTCGTGAGAAAGGGTTGGTAAGTCGTTTAGCATGCTCTGCTCCTTTATTTAGGAGCAGCACTATATAAGGACTGTTAGTAACTAGCAAGGAAATTGATTGAAGCACCCATTGCATTTTCGTTTGTGTAGTTTGCACTTAGATCCAACTGGAACAAGTTGAGTGGCGAGATACCAATACCGGCTGTGACTGTTCCTTCTGAATCAGAGTAAGCCAGGTTCTTGTAGTACCCTCCCCTTAACTTAAGCTGACGCAGAAGATCGACTTCAGTACCAACACGAATCATCTGTTCGTTATCAGCAAACGAAGTAAACTTCTCAGTCTCGTTTAGGTCGTAATCAACACTGAAAGAAAAGTAATCCGATACAATGCCGGCACCCACTGTGTATACCGGTTCAAGTTGGTAAGTGTATTTACCGCCAACTTGGTGTGTCGCACTACTTGTGCTGCTGTTTAGCGTTCTCGTCGTATCTTTGGTTTCGATGTCTCGAGAGATTAAGTTAGTTGCTGCAACACCCACTCGGAATGGGCCGAAGAACCAAAGCGCACCTGCATCCATGTTAAATGCCGTTTCACCGTCACTGTTTTCTCTTACATCAGATAAATCGTAATCATCAACCGATGCAACATAGTTGTACGTGTAAATACGTTGGATTTTAGGTGTGATACCAAATGAGATGTGTTGGCCCATAAAGGTTTGGTATTTTGCTAAAGATAGGCCGACTTCTGCGACACCGATTGAAACAGCTTCAACGGTAGACAGTTCCACTTTATCTGCATCTGAACCTGTCGTGTAAACGTTAGGTGTCGCAAATGATTCTGTGTAGGCTTTAGCGAAAAGGTTTGCCGCGACAAATTGATTAGGAAGTGCGAAGGCGACTACACCACCCAGTTCAACATTGGCTTGGTTGCCATCCAATTTGTTCAGCGCCGCATCGAGTTCTGCGGTGTTTGATGCATCAACAACACTATCGATGTTCGATTTCATGTCGTTGGGGTCGTTATAGCTACCACCAAAACTTGGCGTGATCATACCCATATCATCGTTACGACGATAAATGGCAACAAGTGCTGGGTTATAGAATGGAGCGGTTAGGAAGTTTGCTGAAACAACACCAACACCACCCATCGCATCACCACGAGCTTCAATGGCGTAGTTTGCTGCTGAAAGAGGAAGACTGGCGAATGCAATTGATGCTGCGAGTAGTTTAGTCGTATTTTTCATGCCGTTTATCTTTGTTAGATCCCTTACATAGTTAACGGCTCAATTCTAAATTACTTTAACTCTTCTTCGCTAGAAATATCATAAGTTTTACTGATAGTTTGTGCTTGTTCTATCGCTATGTCACCTTGCCAGCGTGAATGCACCATTGAAACCGCTAAAACGTAGCGATCATTGGGAAGTTCTTCGCCAGTGAGGTTCATTGGATAATCAGATTCATAGCTCTTACCCCACACCTGCTCATAGTGTTCATCGACGTAATCGTACAAACCAATTTCGAGCTTAGGAAGCGGACAATAAGGATTCAGCAGTTCTTTTTTATCGATGCGCCACGTGTCTTTTGATGCCCAACGAACTTGCTGGCGAAAAGCAACGTCACCAAGAATAATCCAAGTACTCCATGAATTACCGCCATCACCTTTCACACTTAAACGATACAGGCCTGATTCAAGTTGAGATGCTAAATTGTAACGCTTGCGGTATAGGCTCACCGATGCGTTGTTTACCACTTCACTGTCTTTGGTTAGCTCACTGTCCGATGAAACGATCTTATCGACCCACTTCTCGAAGGTAATATCTTGAATGTTGTTTTCGGATTCAACATCAATCGATACGCGAAAAGTATCTCGGCCAGGGCTTTGAATAATGTGTCTTTTAACGACGACTGAACTGATCCAATCTGGGAGTGTTTTTCTGGTGAGGGTTTTACCACAATCTTTGTTCAATGCTTGATCGAACAGCTCATTGAGGTGGTCTTCTCGTGATTGAGAAGAGTTGATTTGCCAAACTTCCACTAGTGAATCAAACATCTGAGGTAAGTCATTATCCAACAGGTGTTTATGAACTTGAGTTAGAGTATCGCTACTCTTAAACCAATCTGCAGCTTGCGCGGTATTCACCACGCAAGACAACAATAATAGTGGAAGTAAGGCTTTTTTCATTACGCTTTCATCTTGTAACCAACGCCACGTAGCGTTTCGATTTCTAGACCCGGCAGTTTCTGTCTTAGTTGCAGAACGTGCGTGTCTACCGTACGTGTTGTTGGGAAATGGTTGTAACCCCATACATGGTCAAGCAGCTCATCACGTGTGAAAACACGGCCAAGGTTGCTTGCTAAAAATAGCAGTAGGTCAAACTCAGTACGCGTTAGGGTGACTTCCAGTTCATTGAAAAACACTTCACGTGTCGCTTTATCGATAACTAGATTTTGAGCCATCACTTTTGATGCGTCTTGATCTTCAGCATCAGGCAGGCGTAACTGCGCGCGAATTCGAGCAAACAATTCAGCTTCAGCGAAAGGCTTAGTTAGGTAGTCGTTTGCACCTGAGTCTAGGCCCGCAACTTTGTCTTTTACTGTGACGAGAGCCGTTAGCAAAATAACTGGGATGTCTTTCTTTTTCTTCCAACCTGGAAGTGAATCTACTGAGTCACCATCAGGAAGTTGACGGTCTAGAATCACTAGGTCCGCTTGTTCCCAGTAGCCTTCAACTTCAGAGATCAGTTCTGCATGCAAACATTCATATCCAGCTTGCTCAAGGCTAACTAATAAACCGTCAGCTAAATTTTTATCATCTTCAACGAGAAGCAATGTCTGTTTCACAAGGTATCTCCAAAATAAATGTTGTTGGGGGGCCGATAAGCGTCATGTGACCGCCCATTTTTCCGACCATAGATTCCACTATCGTCAGGCCTAAACCGAGTCCACTCTTACTTACGAATGGCTTTCTTAGTTGCCCCCAATCTTTGCGAGACAAGTCTCCATTATCTATAACTTTGAATGTCAGCTTCTTGTCAGAAGTATTCAGTTCTAGTATCACTGGTGCGACACCGTATTTAACGGCGTTTCTGATCAGGTTGTCGATGCACGTTCCTAACCAATATACGTTTATTTTTGCAGCAATGTCTTTGTTTACACGGAGTTCAATACCCGGGGCAAATTCTTCTTCAACTTTGTATTGAAGCCACTCTTCAACGCTTGGTACCCACTCTGTTGCGAGCGGTTGGTTGTCTGATTGCAAATAGTCTTTACTTGCTTCTGCCAACTGTCTTAAACGGCGAGTATCTTCACACAGCCTACGAAACTCATCATATACCGATTCTGGTAAGTGTTCGAACTCGCGTCTGAACCCTTCAACCGTCAATGACAAACTTGCAATCGGCGTTCTTAATTCGTGCGTTAGAATTTGAAGCACCAGCATGCGGCTCTTCATCTCTTGTTTCTTACTGTTCCAACGGTAAACTGCCCACCCCAAAACAAGCATGATGTTGGCGAGCACCAAGATAAACATGGCGACTTGCAGAAGCTCTGAATGATCTTCTATTTCCCAACATACATTACCGCGCTGAACAAAACAGCTTTTGCCTTCTGAAGACAAACTGAACGATAATCCAGCAAGTGTCGCGTTTTCATTCCAGTCTGATTCTTTGTACAGGTAATATCTGTCGCCGCGTTTTACCCACATTTCGTCAAGCTCGACAAACATGCTCGAACCGGCTAGTAGTGCCGTGATGGCCTCACTGTCCATGTTTTGTAAACGAGATAACAGTTCATCATGCTCAGTGTTTGGACGCTCTTGAATATGCATAAAGCGTTTCAAAGAGTCGAACTTGTCCGGGTACTTCTCTACGTATCGCGCCGCATAGGAACCACCGCCAGGGTGAATTAGGCCACTACGGCTGAACCAACGATCAGAAAGCTTGGTTCCTTTACACATTGCACGAGTAAAGACCAAAGGCTCGGTGATCAACGGGCTTAACGGTAATTTCCCGCTACAGGTTTTTGATAACTGGTATAAACGCTGTATGTCTTTTAATGGGTACTCTGCGGTTTGTGGCAGCATAGAAGACGGCATGATCAAACGTGTTGGATAATCAGCCTGCAACAATCGAATATCATAAGATTCGATTGCGGTTTCATGATCAAAGAGTTTGGTGAAATTATCGATACGCTCAGGTAAAGAGTCAGCAAGTGCGTTTGCAGACACAGATAACGTAGCGATAAGAAGAGTAAATGTTCTTTTGATGATCACAAACCAACGCAAATTCATATAGATCAAACAAATATATACCATTCGCTATCAAAGATAAATTTTTAACCGCATGAAAAACAGTGGGAATGGTGAGTTATAGCGATAAATTCCATCATATTAGGATTGTGTTGCACAGGCGTACTCGCTAGCTGATTGATGAATCCAGCCATCATTCGAATGGGTTTTGCTTTGGTTTCTTTACCCCATTCGTTGTGGGTTTGGGTTAAGACACGTTCTGAGGATCAAAAAAAGGAGCTCAAATGAGCTCCTTATCGAGAGTTATTACAGATTTCTTAGAGGTGATCTCTATAGATGCTCTAAGATGCTTAGACAGCTCTTTTTAGCATCACCAAACAGCATCTGCGTATTCTCTTTGAAGAACAGTGGGTTTTGCACACCAGCGTAACCTGTGTTCATCGAACGTTTGAATACGATAACATTCTGAGCATTCCAAACTTCAAGTACTGGCATACCAGCAATTGGGCTGTTTGGATCTTCAAGTGCTGCAGGGTTCACGGTGTCATTTGCACCAATAACCAATACAGTATCTGTCTCATCGAAGTCGTCATTGATTTCGTCCATTTCAAGAACGATATCGTAAGGCACTTTTGCTTCAGCAAGCAGTACATTCATGTGACCCGGTAACCTACCAGCCACTGGGTGGATACCAAATCGAACTTTGATGCCCTGCTCTCTTAGCTTGTCCGTGATTTCATGCACTGGGTATTGAGCTTGAGCTACTGCCATGCCGTACCCTGGAGTGATGATGACTGACTTTGAGTTTTTCAGCATGTCTGCCACATCTTCAGCTGATGTTTCGCGGTGTTCACCCTGCTCTTCATCGCCGTCAGACACAACGACGTCTTGGCCGAATCCACCAGCGATAACACTAATGAACGAACGGTTCATCGCCTTACACATGATGTAAGACAGAATCGCACCTGATGAACCTACCAACGCACCCGTTACGATAAGCAGATCGTTCGCAAGCATGAAACCTGCTGCCGCTGCTGCCCAACCAGAGTACGAGTTCAGCATAGAAACAACCACTGGCATATCTGCGCCGCCAATCGATGCCACTAGGTGGTAACCGAATGCGAATGCGATAAGAGTCATCACCATTAATGCGAACATGCTGCCGTCAGCTTTAACGAACATGATCATGAGCAATGTAGAAGCAACGATAGCCGCTAGGTTCCACTTATGCTTATGAGGGATGTTCAGTGCTGACGAAGAGATAACGCCGCGAAGTTTACCAAATGCAACAATAGAACCGGTGAAGGTTACCGCACCGATAAACACGCCTAGGAACACTTCCACTAAGTGGATAACGTGCTCTGCATGCGTTGCCGCTTCTGGTGCATCAATGTAGCTGTTGTAACCAACAAGTACCGCCGCCATACCTACGAAGCTGTGCAGAATTGCCACCAGCTCTGGCATTTCTGTCATTTCTACTTTCTTCGCGAAGTGGATACCAATACCACCACCGATCACCATAGCAATGATGATCCACACAATTCCAGCAGAATGAGGGCCAAAGATCGTCGCGATCAGCGCGATTGCCATACCAGTGATACCGTAATAGTTACCTGCACGTGCAGATTCCTGTTTCGATAACCCGGCCAAGCTCATTATAAAGAATACAGCAGCAACAATATAAGCTGCTTGTACTAATCCTTCAGACATCTGTTACTCCTTAGTCTTTACGGAACATTTCAAGCATACGTTTGGTCACGGTAAAGCCACCAAAGATATTGATACTTGCAATTAATACGGCAATAAATGATAAGAATGTGACGACGCCACTTCCTTGTCCTATCTGTAACAGTGCACCTACTACAATGATCCCTGAAATCGCGTTAGTTACGGACATCAGAGGTGTATGCAGTGAATGGCTTACATTCCAAACTACGTAATAACCCACCACACAAGCGAGAACAAAAACGGTAAAGTGAGATAAGAACGCAGCAGGAGCAACCGAAGCTATCCAAGCGAAAGCACCTACAGCAACTGCCATACCCGCCGCTTTCTTAATTGGAGAGACAGGTTCTTGAACTTTTGGTTCAGGTCTCACCGCTTTAGGCTTAGCTTGTTGTTGTGGTTGAGCAGAAACTTGAATTGGTGGAGCTGGCCAAGTCACTTCGCCCTCTTTAACCACCGTTACGCCACGTAAGACGACATCTTCAAAGTCGATATTGATGTTGCCATCTTTCTCTTTGCAAAGCAGTTTCAGCAGGTTAACTAAGTTAGTCGCATATAGCTGAGATGATTGAGTCGGCAGTCGACCAACCATATCGGTGTAACCAACCACTTTCACACCATTAGCGGTTGTGATCACTTGATCTGCAACCGTGTATTCACAGTTACCGCCATTCGCAGCGGCAAGATCCACAATGACGCTACCTGCACTCATGCTGTCTACCATCTCTTTGGTAATCAGCTTAGGTGCCGGGCGACCTGGGATAAGTGCCGTTGTAATAATGATATCGACGTCTTTTGCTTGAGCCGCATAAAGCTCTTCCGCTTTCTTGTTGAATGCTTCAGACATCTCTTTTGCGTAGCCATCACCCGCGCTGGTATCTTCCTTGAAATCGACTTCCAAGAATTCAGCGCCCATAGATTCGACTTGCTCTTTTACTTCAGGACGAACATCGAATGAACGAACGATCGCACCCAAGCTACCTGCAGCGCCAATCGCCGCTAGGCCAGCAACACCCGCACCAGCAACCAATACTTTCGCTGGTGGAACTTTACCTGCCGCCGTAATTTGACCCGTGAAGAATCGACCAAACTCATGCGCGGCTTCAACAACGGCACGATAACCGGCAATGTTTGCCATAGAACTCAATGCATCTAGCGCCTGAGCTCTCGAAATTCGTGGAACAGAATCCATCGCCATCACGTTGATGCTACGAGTAGACAATTGTTCCATTAATTCAGGATTTTGAGCAGGCCAAATAAAGCTGACCAATGTTGCGCCATCTTTAAGTAGATCGATTTCGTTTTTAGACTCGTCAACGATCGGAGCGTTAACTTTAAAGATAATATCGGATTTCCAAGCTTCATCTGCGGTAACAACTTTTGCTCCAGCTTGTTCATAAGCTGCATCTTCAAAACTTGCTAACGCACCTGCTTGTGATTCAACACAAACTTCAAACCCTAATTTTAGAAGCTGTTCTACCGATTTCGGCGAAGCAGCGACTCGCGTTTCACCTGCGAGTGTTTCTCTTGGTACACCAATTTGCATAGCTATTCCTTGACTATTGGCACGAATGACTTATTCGTTTGTATCTAACGACAACTAATACTTCAAGCGTTTTGTTCAAAGAACAGGAAAAGTTATTACTTATAACGATTTGGATGGAATTTGAGCGCTTCATTTGAAGAAATGACGACCGTCTCGAACTAAGAGGTCAAACCACTTGCAAATAATCCTTTAAATAACAACTTACTAGCTGTTCTTTGTCCCTAAAACTAAAAAGAGCTTTCAGCATATACACTGAAAGCTCTCTAAATTATGACCAACATCAATTCTAACCCTATTTGGTTAGCTAAATATATTGTCGCCCATTTGGTCGATGAACATCTGCGATTTTTTTAGCATCAATTCATCGGCATCTTGTTTGTTTGAAACAACATCTGAACGAATAAAACGATGAGTTTTGATTTCACCGTCGAATTCTTTCTCGATTCGCCCAGCAACACGGTATTGACCAGATTCTGCAATGGCATCTTGATAGATATTGAAACCTTTATATTCGACTGGCTCAATCTCTACTTTTTGTTCGGTTTTTTCTTTGCCACCAAATAATCTAGAAAAGAATCCCACGTTTTTTACTCCTTAAATGACCGTATTAACCCTAAACTATCACGACTGTTTACGGTTCAACAATGGCTTTTCATACCATTGCAATTCTACGTCATCATCAAAATTGTGTTGACTAAATATAACGGGCACATTGTCGTCACGTTCGCGTCTTCTATCGTCAATAATCATACTTTCAGCATTCTTGACCGCGATCTCACTATTTCGTTTATAGAGTACCAATTTGTCTTCTGGCAATGCCGAAAGAAAATCGATATCGAAACGAATATAGATGGGCTTAAGTTGACCTAAAGCCAAACACGCGAGATCAGCCAACTGTTCGTTGTTATAACTAGACACATATTCCTCGGTAGCCAAAACCTGACCCACCAGAGTTTCCATATAGTTGTGAACATCAACACTAATTTGCATACCACACCTCCATTTGTAGCTATCACGACAGATCGAGTTCTAACCTGATTGGCAACGACCTACATATTGTTACCTTACTATACCCTACTCATTACTACAGATTTACTAACTGCATGTTAACTAACTATAACGACTAATTAATTTCTCATATATACTGTGTAGTTGGTTCTATGGTTAATAGCAACTCAAATACATATAAAAATGGTTGCATCATTAGCGACCTATGACTATGTTTTTGCTCTGATTTAAGCAAAAAGCTTGGCATTCGCTTGTTTAACCGTATCCTACGTATAAAATTAAATTACAAGATCATCAGTATAATTAGGCTCACCACGTAAATGGCATCTTCTTTTGTAACGTCGAGCATGTTTCGATTTTGCTTCCCTCTATTTTTATTGGCAATTTTATTCGCTGGTATGAACAACGTCATTCTCGTGACGGATTCAAACCTAGGGTTTGCTAGCAACCTTCCATATATCTTATTGAGCGTTGCCGTTTTGCTATGCCATACATTCAGACAAGGACGCATGGCCATGGTGTCATTAACCATGCTAGTAGCCTACCTGATCATCCAAGTTCGCTTGCAAACCCCTTTGAACACTGGAACCACCTTATTAGAGCTGTCGTTACTTGCGGCATTAGTACCGGTCACTTGCTTATTGGTGTATGCCTTCCCGGATAACGGTGTCAATTCAAAGTCGATGCTTCTCTACGCCATCGTTCTCGTGCTGTTTATGGTTTGGGCGCAATTGATCGTTTCTCATTTCCATGCTGGCGGTTTTGAATCATGGAGTGAAGGCCTACTGTTCATTGTTAGAGACTTCTCCAAACTGCCTTTTGTTTTGGTGTTGTATAGCCTTTGCTTGCTTGGCCTTACAGCCATCCTAGTGCTGGTGTACAACCGTTCTATTGATGTTGTCGTTTATAGCACTATCTTGCTGTCCTCTTGTACGTTCATCTTCTTTGACGTGCAGTACATCTCTAGCACTATGTTCTCCTTATCAGGCACGCTGATCATCGTCTATGTGATGTCTGCTAGCCACGATATGGCTTTTAATGACCAACTGACTAACATCCCAGGTCGACACGCCTTAGAAGTCGATATGAAGCACTTAGGCCGTAAATATTCGATGGCGATGGTTGATATCGACCACTTCAAGACATTTAACGATACCTATGGCCATGACATTGGCGACGATGTGCTGAAACTGGTGGCTCGTATTCTTAGAGAAACCACCGGTGGTGCGAAAGCGTATCGCTATGGTGGAGAAGAGTTCACGATTATTTTTAAAGGCAAATACAAGGAACAGGCTAAAGAGCACCTTCAAGTTCTGATTTCAGAGATCCAAAACTACGACATGACCATTCGTAATAGCCACGAGCGTCCTGATGACCATGAAGTGGGTATCAAAAATCGTGGTCAGAACGGCAAACCATCGGAAGTGGTGAATGTGACGGTGAGTATTGGGCTGTCTGATAGCACAACCACCAAGCATCCTGAAGAAGTATTGAAGCTTGCTGACAAGGCACTCTACAAAGCGAAAGAAACCGGCCGAAACAAGCTGTGTGTTGATAGCTAAACGTAAGTGTCGATAGCTTAAGTGTCGATAACTCGACTAGAGGGAGCTTAATCTTGGTTAAAGAAAATAACTAAGCTCCCGCCTTTCAAACTGCTTCCGTAATTGATCGTAAACCCTATTCCCACATTATCGACCCAGTCATTAAACAGATTTGGGTTAAGCAACCAACCTACGCTGCCCTCGTAGTAAGATGTTGTCCCCATAGAAGCCACGGTGTCACCACCTATATCAATTCTTCTTATACTCGAGTACATCGATGTGATGTTTTTATCCCAACGAACTAGATCATAGAAAATCTTGGCTTCATTGGCGATATACCAACCTTCAGGGTGACCAATATCGCCGTTATTGGCTTCTCCCCATCCGAAGCCATTAAAGTAATGCCAACTGGTACTGAGTTTGTATCTTCCCCAATCATTTTTGTCTTCAAAGGTCAGCTTGATCTTGGGCTCAATTATGTATGCCCATGCATCGGTATTGTAATAGACCCCGTCCAACTGTTCTTGAATAGGCTCAAGTAATGGAGATCGATATTCGAAGTCATTGCGGTAATAAGAAATATGATTACCAATTGCAGAGCTGAAACTCCAATATTCGTCTAACTGAGATACATTCGCGAATTCCACGTAGCCAGACACTACCGACTCTTTTTGCAAATCAGATTTTGTTGTTGAAGCATATTCAACATCTTTCTCGATCCGTAATGCCGACAACCGTAGAGTGACTTCTTGATGGTTATCTTCAATATATTCAGGAAGCTCGAATGTGTACGGAAGGCTGATTGAAGCAATATCTTTTCTTCGACTCACCGAATCGTTCGAACCAATCTCTTCATTATCTAAACGAAAAACTTTGTTTGGGTCAAAGTTATTAATACCAAACGTAAACACGTCAGTATCATTGAGCAGAACGCTTGTTGCGAAGGTTTGCTCTAGTTCCTTTCTGAAAAGATCAGACACGGAGTTGGCATTAGCGGTGGTTGGCACTACCGTTAAAAATAGAGGAGCCGCGGTTAAAAATAGAGGAACCGCTAGCGTCCAGCATGTTTTAGTCACATAAAATGACTTTGAATCTGGCATTTCTCTTATCACTTAAAGTACTTCCTAGCTAAAACGCCAGTAAAGTATAAATTCAAATATTTCAAAGAGCTCACCAACTAACGAGCAAGCTCCAAAATGTTGCGTTGTATGAAGGTATTTCTGCCACTTTGTTTCGCTTGGTAAAGCGCTTGATCGACCTTTTCGTAAATAGAGGCGGTAGATTCTCCCCCATCAGGCACGAATGAGAGCACACCTTGTGACGCTGTCACTCTATCGGAAGCCGTTGAGTGATCATGGGCGTAATTCATTTCATGTAGAGCTTCTTTGACTCGAGTCGCATGTACCTTAGCGGCTTCACTGTCTGTATCGCTAAGAATCAAAACAAACTCTTCACCGCCATAGCGACCGACAAACTCTCCCGCACGCACAAAAAGCTGCTTCAAGGTACTGGCAAGCCCTTGCAAACACTTATCCCCTTGAATATGACCGTAATTATCGTTGTAAGGCTTAAAGAAGTCTACATCAAGAAGTATGACAGTCATGGGTATATTACGTCTTCCGTGCCACGCAATGCTCTCTTCAAGTTTAGTATCCATATATCGACGGTTATACAATTTAGTCAGACCATCTTCATTGGCTTGTTGCTGCAGGAGAATATTCAGTTCTTCGAGCTTGGCGGTACTCTGTTTTAGCTCTCGTCTCATGTGCGCAATACGCTGCATCGCAATCAACTTAGAGTTCAAAACAACTTTGTTTACCGGTTTGATTAGATAATCATCACCACCAGCATCAATCGCTTTCGCAATCATCTCCGGTTCTTCATGACCACTCAAAAAGATGATGGGAACCCATTCTGGGAATTGGCCACGAACCTCATTAGCCACTTCAAATCCATCCATGTCTGGCATGCTAATATCAAGTAACACGAGTTCAGGATCAAAATCAGAATAAACATTCAGGGCTTCTTTTCCGCTACCAACAGCTTCTACAACATGACCCAATTGCTTGAGTCGAATAGCGAGTTGCATCCTGTCTAGTTGAACGTCATCAACCAGCAATATGCGCATCGAAGATCCCTTTTCTATCATCACATCACCTTTATCTAGTGTTGAATATTCAAAGTAGCTCAAATTTGGGCTTAAATCATGCCCTAATCTCTATATTATATTGACTTTTTTACAGATCTTTTTAGCATTGTTTCTTTTTAAAGAGAAATACTATGTCAGACGCTACAAACAACGAAGTACAAGAAATCGATTTAACCACTATCTCACCAGAGCTTCGCCAAGTTATCGAATTTGATGAAGTGCCTAAAGAGATGCACAACATGGTTACTTCTATTCATGAGGTGTCTGAAGAAGCAGTGCGTGAAACTTGGAGCAGTCTTCCAGCAAGCGCACAAAATGTTTTGGACAACTTTGAGCAATTCCACGCTCTAATCTCTGTTAGCCAAGCTTTCGCTGGCGTAAACATGATGGAGGAGTTCCCTACTCTTAAACTTCCAGAAGGCATGTCTGATGAAGAAAAAGAAGAGTACCGAGCTCAACTGCTTGACCAAATTTTACATAACTGTGTAAAAGACATGGCTAAGCAAATCAAGAAAGCGCGCCGTGATGCTATCTTGAAGCGTGATTTCAAAGAAGTTTTCATCCGCTAAGCTATTCATCGCACCTAAATTTAGGTTGAATGCTTAACGAAAAATTAATGATTAAGCCGTATGTTATTTAAAACATGCGGCTTTTTTGTACCTGCAGCTTTTTCTGTTCGTTGCTTGAGAGCTTCGCTCACCATATGTTTGTGTTTTTGCCACTGAAGCTCTTGTCAGTGTCGCTTTTGACATTCGACAAATAAGCAATATGCCTTAACACTCATACAGTGTGGCGCAAAACTGGCAGTTATACCGTAAAAAAATGACGCATGTATCCATTCATGGAATCAAGATCAATATTCATATCGCGGACAAGTATTCATATTGCAGACAAGCATCACACTCGCTCGCAAGCAGCAAGCATCAAGCATCAAGCATCAAGCATCACTGACAAACGTTAGACTCGCTGACAAGCAGTAAGCATCACTGAAAAGCAATAAACATAGAAAAGACAATGATCGAATTTATTTCACTCATTGCCTCAAAGGTCGTGCTCGAATCAGTGCGTGACGGCAATATCTCGCTGAGCGACACTCACGCCTTTAATTTGAGCGTAGACTTGCTGACCGATTTCCAAACTCAACTCGTCCAGAGCCCACAAGGTTATAGTGGCCCACAAGTAACAACCAGGCTCTAGCTCCAGTTCTACTGCAACACTCTGCTTGTTTGAGCCTTGCTGGTGCGTCTCTACGCTTTTAATGGTCACAGGGAGGATATTACGTATAGAAGTGCCTTGCGGCTGTTCTAGCGTGATAGAGACATCATTTGCCCTAACTTGTAACCTTACCGCAGCTCCAATGTCGCTCGACACCTTCTGAACCCATAACGATGTCGATTTACCAAGCTTCAGTCGAGATAACGCGTAATCGTCATTGTGCTCAGCCAACGTCCCCTCAAACAATGAACTTTGTTCTGAGAATGATTGCCACGGTTGCATAGCTCTCGAAGCCCACACTTCTTCCGTCACACCCGACGAAATGACTTTACCTTGCTCTATGATCACAAGGTGATTCGCTAAGCGTAGGATCTCATTAAGGCTGTGCGTCACGTAGATGATTGGAATATTCACTGTTTCAGAGAGGTTTTCCAGAAACGGCATCACTTCACGCTTACGAGGTAAGTCGAGAGAGGCCAATGGCTCATCCATCAACAAAATACTCGGCTTAGACAACAAAGCACGTCCAATTGCCACACGTTGCTTCTCACCGCCAGACAGGCGAGCTGGATAGCGATCAAGCAATGAGCCCAAAGACAACAGCGAGACTATTTGCTCAAAGTGCGCTTTGTCAGCACCTTTCATGCCGTACTTAAGATTCGCCGCGACTTTCATGTGCGGGAACAATCGCGATTCTTGGAACACATAACCAACGTTGCGTTTGTGGGTTGGCAAATTAATGCCATTACGACTATCAAACAGAATGGTTCCAGAAACGCTGATCAAGCCTTTGTCTGGCTGTTTAAGGCCACTAATCGCATTGATAAGAGAAGTTTTCCCCGCACCAGAACGACCAAAAATCGCTGTAATTCCGCTGCTAGGGAGTTCTAAGTCGATATCGAAAAAGGTTTCACCCAACTGTTGCTGATATTGGAGGATCAAAGCACTCATGCATTTCCTCCCAAGCGTTTTGCTGACTTTTTGTTGAGCCACTCAGATAGCATTAATGAACCAAGCGCTATCACAATTGAAATGACACACAAACGCGCCGCTTCCATCTCCGCGCCAGGGGTTTCGATAAAGGTATACATGGCCAATGGAATGGTTTGAGTTTCACCGGGAATATTTGAAACAAAACTGATGGTCGCACCAAACTCACCTAGGCTTCTTGCGAATGAAAGCATGGTGCCGGTAATGATCCCAGGGATCATCAAAGGTAAAGTGATGGTGAAAAACACACGAAGAGGTGAAGCGCCCAATGTGGCTGCGGCCTCTTCCAGTTTACTGTCTACGGTTTCTAGGCTCAGGCGAATAGAGCGAACCATCAATGGCAGCGCGACAGCAACACACGCGAGTGCCGCGCCCTTCCAGCTAAAACTGAATACGATACCAAACACGTCATTAAGCCAAGAGCCAATAACGCCTTGTCTGCCCATCATCACTAGCAACAAGTAACCGATGACCACAGGTGGAAGCACCAAAGGCAAATGGACAATACTTTCTACAATGCTTTTGCCCACAAATTGTTTCTTAGCAAGCAACCATGCCAAGCCGATGCCGATAGGAATAAGCCACAATATGGCAAACCCAGCGACTTTCAAGCTCAGCATTAAGGCTTGGTATTCGTATTCCGATAAATACATCATTTAACGCACTTCAAATCCAAAACTGTTCAAGGTGTCCTTCGCTTTTTCGCTATTTAGGAAAGTATAAAACTCTTCTGCGACGACTTTATCGCTCAACTTCGCTACAGGGTAACGTATTGGCGTATGTAAATTTGATGGGAACGTCGACACGAGGTTCACTTCTTTAGAAAGCAACGCATCTGTTTTGTAAACAATGCCAAGCTTAGCTTCACTACGTTCTACCAAAGCCAATGCCATACGAACATTGTTACTTGGTGCCAATCGAGTCTTCACATCGTCCCAGACACCTAACGTTTCTAGCGCTTCTTTCGCATAGATACCCGCAGGAACCGACATGGTGTTGCCAACCGCAAGTCTTTCATTCGTTAGCAGTTTAGCCCATTGGTCACCGTTTGAGAGATCTAAAGATATTGGCGACTCTTTCGGGGAAATCAACACCAGTTCGTTTTCGCACAAGTTTGTGACATTGTCACTAGAAACCAATTGACGATCGACTAAATGCGTCATCCATTTTTCGTTTGCCGAGATAAAGATGTCTGCTGGCGCGCCTCTTTCGATTTGGCGTACCAAAGATGACGTGCTCGCATAGACTGGAATAACATCGACAGAATGATCTTTCTCAAACTCTTTGACCAACAAGTTAACCGCATTCGTCATCGACGATGCAGCGTAAACTCGTAGCTTTTCCGCAGCCAAAAGATGACTAGAACTCAATGCCGATGTTAAGGCGATGGTTAAAAGGATGACTCGCTTTTTCATTGTGATCACTTATCTATTATTCGTTTCAGTTCTTGAGATCGCTTTTAAGTCAGACTCAACGGTTTAACGAAAGCTAAAGCTATTAACTCAGCTAAAGCTTTTAAATTCAGACCTAAATGGTTAATTCAGGCCAAAGCAAGTCAAGATTTAAATACTCTTCGATGGCATCAGCGATTCGATTGATACCCAGCTCTTTAAGCTGTTCATGGTCAATCGCTGTTACATCGTTGGCTCCTGCCCATTCGCAAATAAGCGACAACGCATCGCTGTTATCGAATACGCCATGCAGGTAAGTACCAAAAATCGAGTTATCTTGATTCACAGCGCCATCAAGGCAGCCTGATTCTAACTGAACCGGTAATGCTATTTCTTTGACATCAGTCCTACCTACGTGGATCTCATACCCTTTTACTTGTGCTGTTTTACCATCAAGTGTCATGGTGCCGCGCACGTTTGTTAAGGTTTTCTGTTGTGTTAGCGTCGTTTCAGTATCCAGATATCCTAAACCTTCGCTGCTTCCTGGCTCACCTTCAACGCCATCTGGATCGTGGATGATATTTCCTAGCATCTGGTAACCACCACAAATACCCATCACTTTGCCGCCCAAGCGTAAATGACGCTGAATATCTTTATCCCAGCCTTGTTGTTTTAGGTAATCCAAATCTGCTCTTACCGATTTTGTACCCGGCAAGATAATCAAATCTGCATTGTTTACACGTTCACCTTTACCGACATAACGTAAATCAATGGAAGGATTAAGTCTTAACGCGTCGAAGTCCGTATGGTTGCTGATTCGGGTTAGCACTGGCACCACGACTTTAAGTTTAGCTTCTCCGTCAGACTCTTGGGCTGAGGTAATGGCATCTTCCGCTTCTAGGTTAAAACCATGCAGATATGGCAATACACCAATCACAGGCTTGCCGGTTTTCTCTTCTAACCAATCAAGTCCAGATTCAAGCAGCGCGATATCGCCTCTAAAGCGGTTTATCACAAAGCCTTTTACGCGAGCTTGTTCAGATTCAGATAACAACTCTAATGTGCCGTAGAGGTGCGCAAAAACGCCACCACGGTCAATATCGGCAACGATGATCACTGGGATGTCCGCTTTCTCGGCAAATCCCATGTTAGCGATATCATTTTCGCGAAGATTGATTTCGGCTGGGCTACCCGCACCTTCAATCATCACGCTTTCATATTCTTCAGAAAGTCGGTCAAACGAATCAATAACCGTATCCATCGCCACTTTCTTGTAATCATGATAGCCCGTAGCTTCCATATTACTGATCGCTCGGCCTTGCAGAATAACTTGTGCGCCAGTATCTGAATTGGGTTTTAGCAATACCGGATTCATGTGAACAGTGGGTTCAATGTTACAAGCTTGCGCCTGAACGGCTTGAGCGCGGCCAATTTCGCCGCCATCTTTTGTCACCGCACTGTTTAACGCCATGTTTTGTGGCTTAAAAGGTGCCACTTTGATTCCTTTCCTTGCCAAAACACGGCATAAACCTGCCACCAAAACACTTTTTCCGGCATCTGACGTTGTTCCTTGAACCATAAGGGCGTTTAACGGTGATCGCATCTGTACTTAAATCCTTAATTTCTTAATTTCTTAATTTCTTAATTTTCAATTTATAGCTGTAGGCAATATTTCTCTGCCTCCATCTTAACGTCATTGCCGAGTAGATGCTCAATAAAATGAATGGAAAATGAATGTGTTACTCACTCTGGATTCAACCCCAGTGTTGTTTAATAGCTCCATCGAAACGAAGCTTATGAACGATAAGCAGCGCATCAACAAATAAAACGTACTAACGAAAAGAAACGTTTCAAATTCAGAAAAACGTTTCTACTAAAAACAACATTAAGGGATTCACCATGAAAAAAACTGTATTAGCTATCGCATCTACTATTATCCTTGCCCCTACTTTCGCAATGGCTAGTGACCACCACAGCAACAACAGCAATAGCAATAGCAAGCACGAGAGCGCTATCGCTTACACAGGGCCGATTGAAACCGTTTCTGTTGCGACACTACTTGCAGACACAAGCATGTTCGCAGAGCAAGAAGCGATTGTAGATGGCAAGATTGTTCGTCAGCTAAAGAATGATACATTTGTCTTCTCTGATGGACAGAGTGAAATTCAAATCGAATTGGATGATGATATCCGCCTAGCACAACCGCTAACTGCTGATACTAAAGTACGTATCTTCGGCGAATACGAAGGCGGCAAGACACCGGAAATCGAAGTGGATCATATCCAAGTTCTATAAGCGATAAATATAAAACATACTGACTTCAAATAATTGGCCTGCATATTGCAGGCTTTTTTGTATTATACTGCCGAAAAATACAATTTATATGGAGTCACCATGCTAGGTTGCACGAATAAGACTGTCCTTTTAGGACTAGCTGCACTGTGTTCATTCTCTGCGTCTGCAAACAACTTTAACTACAACACATTCGAGCTACGCATGGGGGCTAGCCCTAGTACGTTTGGTGGTGAGTTCACAACACTATTTACTCAAAATGCTCATTTTATCGGTCGTATTGATAGTGGTTTCGAAAGTGACTGGGATGCTGCAGCTGGTGTTGGCTTTAATGGTCCGATTGGACAGTTTGCCGATATCTATGGCCAGATGCTGTTACACAACATCGAGCGAAACGATGAAAACGACATTAAAACGGAAGTAAACATCGGCGTAAAAGCCTGGATCATTGCAAATGTTGAAGTCAACGCACGCCTTGGTCAACTGATTGATAACGATAACAGCAACTCAATTGTTGGTTTTGGTGCTCGTTTTCACTCAACCGATCAACTTTCTGTTGGTGTAGATCTGCGAAACAACGGTACTTATGGCCATCAAATCTTAATGTCTGCTCGATTCGGCTTCTAAACTGAATTAGCTGCCTAGGTGTTATTGATAAGCTAAGGTTTCGTCACTAAGTAATAAATAGCTGTACAAATTACATAGAAAAGCCCCGAACACATTAATGTTCGGGGCTTTTTTGTTTGTTAGTTTCGCTGGCTTTTAGTCGTTCACGCCCTAAGCCAGCGACTTACTTTATAAATTAACCATCAGCATCTTTTTCTGATGATCTAAGTACTCTTCATAAGTACCTTGGAAACTAACCAATTGCTTGTCTTTCACATCAATAACGTGTGTCGCCAAAGAAGAAACGAACTCACGGTCATGGCTTACGAAGATAAGTGTGCCAGTGTAAACCTTCAACGCATCGTTAAGCGCTTGAATTGCTTCCATGTCCATGTGGTTCGTTGGTTCGTCCATTACCAGCACGTTGATGTCTTGCATCATTAGCTTGCCGAATAACAGACGGTTCTTCTCACCACCTGAACAGTTACGCGCTTTCTTGTTCGCGTCATCAGCAGTAAACAATAGACGACCTAGAATGCCACGTACCATAAGGTCATCGTGCTTCACTGTGCGCCATTGAGAGATCCAATCGAAGATGCTCAGGTCGTTGTCAAAGTCAGTCGTGCTATCTTGTGGGCAGTAGCCTACCGATGCGTTTTCAGACCATTTAACGATACCTTCGTTTTGCTCTAGTTCTTGAACTAGGCAACGTAGCAGCGTGGTTTTACCCACACCGTTCTCACCGATAACAGCAAGACGTGTGCCCGCTTCAAGCAGCAAGTTGCCACCAGCAAACAGTGTTTCGCCATCGAAGCCGTGACTAAGCTCTTTAAGTTCAAGCGCTTGACGGTGCAATTTCTTGCCTTCACCAAAATCAATTGATGGGCTCATACGGCTCGATGATTTCACTTCATCAAGCGTGATTTTGTCCATTTTCTTAGCACGTGAACTTGCTTGCTTCGCTTTAGATGCGTTTGCACCAAAACGGTTAACGAAATCTTGAAGTTCGCTAATTTCAGCCGCTTTCTTAGCGTTGTTTGCTAGAAGTTGGTCACGAATCAAACCAGAAGCTTCTAGGAAGTACTCGTAGTTACCAGGGTAAACACGTAGCTCACCGTAGTCGATATCAGCCATGTGCGTACACACAGAGTTCAGGAAGTGTCTATCATGCGAAATGATGATCATTGTACATTTACGCTGGTTTAGCTCTTCAGCAAGCCAGTTGATCGTGTGAATGTCCAAGTTGTTGGTTGGTTCATCAAGAAGCAGAATATCTGGGTTTGCAAATAGAGCTTGCGCCAGAAGCACACGCAGTTTCCAACCTGGAGCAACTTGCTGCATTAGGCCGAAATGGAACTCTTCTTCGATACCCGCTTGAATTAGGATATCACCTGCACGGCTTTCAGCTGTGTAGCCATCCATTTCAGCGAATTCACTTTCAAGTTCAGCGACTTTCATACCATCGTCTTCGCTCATTTCTGGCAAAGAGTAAATACGGTCACGTTCTTGTTTTACTTCCCACAGTTTTCTGTCACCCATGATCACAACGTCGATAACGCTGTATTGTTCAAAAGCGAACTGATCTTGGCTTAGCACACCCAGCTTTTCTCCTGGAGTGATAGAAACGTTGCCTGAGCTTGGCGTTAATGCACCACTTAGGATTTTCATGAACGTTGACTTGCCGCAACCATTGGCGCCGATCAAACCATAGCGGTTGCCGTTACCAAATTTAGCAGAGATGTTTTCAAACAGCGGCTCTGCGCCAAATTGCATTGTGATGTTCGCGGTAGATATCAAAGAACTAATTCCTAAGCGTGTACTGACAGATAATTATTAGGCTATTTCAAGAACCTAAATAAGAAGTACGAAAGTATGGATTAAACAAAAATCGAAGCGCGGATTATATAGAGATCTCGATCACGTTGTCGAGGCCAAACCGTAAACGAATCGTAAACATAGACCATTTAGATGCTTTTCATACGTTATTAACGTGTAAATAGAAAAATCCCCACCAGTTGAACTGACAGGGATTCAATTTATCGATACTAAAAATGTTCTAATCTGATCGCTTTTAAAGCTATCTCTCTTCAAGACTAAAAGGCTTGAGGAAGAGATGTATCGTTATTTAGTAATTTTCTTTTGAACGTACTTTTGGCTTACATCCACTACCGCAACATCTCTAAAGAAGCTTCTACCCAATAGAATAGGGAAAGAAAGATGCGTTCGGTCTGCTAACGTAAACTCAGTTTTGTCTTTCAGATCGCCGATTTGAATTGAAGCTACGACAACAGCACGTCGTTGTGTGCCTTCCGCGCTCGACTGCTTGATCTTAACCCAACGCTCTACCGGTAAACTGATCTCTTTGGTTGTGATACCGTCATGTTCAATTTTAAACTTAACCCAGTCTTTTCCGTCACGCTCAAAATCAACGATATCTACAGCACTGATCGAAGATGTTGTTGCGCCTGTATCAATACGAGCTTTAAATGCTTCTTTCAAACCAGGAACAAACACCCACTCTTCTTCACCAAGAATCAGTTTTCCATCATCCGTTTTTAACGGTTTTGCTGGTGGCTTTTCAACTGGCTCAGGTTTAACTTCTGGCTCAGTGGGTTTTACTTCTTCAGGCTTCTCTGTAGGTTCCGTTACTTTCTCGCCTTCAGTTGCGTCAGTCTTTGGAGAGTCATCCACAACAGGTTGTTCTACTTGAGGCTTTTGCTCTGGCTCGACAGGAACTTGAGTCGTCGTCGAACAAGCAAACAGGCCACCACTTAGCATTAAAACTACAATCGCTTTCCAATTATACATTCAGTCACCTTTTATTTCGAAACGTTAGCTATCGCTTTAGCTACATAAGGAATATGGGATTCAGAAAGGCCTGCGATATTGATGCGTCCGTCACCAACACCATAGACTCCATATTCCTCACGTAATTGATTCATTTGAGTTTCTTTAAAGCCTAGTACACTAAACATACCTTTATGGCTTTCAATGAAGTCAAAGTGTGACGTGTTGTAAGTATTTCGCAATTCATCACATAAACTTTGGCGCAGATTTAACAAACGTTGCTGCATTTCACTCAATTCTTGCTTCCAAATCGATGTTAGCTCTTGATTCTGAAGAATTGTTTTAACCAACGCGGCACCGTGATCAGGCGGCATCGTGTAAGTTGAACGAGCAAGCGTTAGAAGCTTACCTTTTGCGTTACCAACGTGTTCGCTGTTCTTACCAATCACAATCGCTGCACCCGTTCTTTCACGGTACAAACCGAAGTTTTTTGAACAAGACGTAGTAATCAGCATCTCTTCTACGTTGTTAGCCATATGTTGAAGACCTTTCGCGTCTTCTTCTAGGCCATCGCCAAAGCCTTGGTAGGCAATATCAACGAACGGTAAGAAACCATTCTTCTGAGATAACTTGGTGATTTCCTGCCACGCTTCAAAGTTGATATCCGCACCCGTTGGGTTATGGCAGCAACCATGCAGTAGTACCACGTCTGATGGACCCGCTTTTGAAAGGTCATCCAACATTCTTGCAGTATCAACTTGCTTCGTTTCAGGACTGAAGTAATTGTAGTACCGAACTTTTAAGCCCGCTGCTTCCATCACCGGTTTATGGTTAACGTAGCTTGGGTTTGAGATCCAAACGGTGGTGTCTGGTTGAGAGACTTTCATTAAGTCGCCCAACATACGAAGTGCACCACTTGCACCTGGTGTTTGAATCGCAGCAACGCGATCCATTGCTGAAGTCCCTTTAAGCAGCAGATCAACCATGCTCTGGTTAAACTCTTCACAGCCTGCTAGGCCAACGTAAGCTTTGGTTTTCTGAGTATCGACAACAATGTCTTGAGCCATAGAAACGGCTTTCATGATCGGTGTTTCGCCTTGGTCGTTTTTGTAAACGCCAATGCCTAAATCGACTTTGTCAGTACGAGGATCGCCGCGGTAAGCGACAGAAAGAGATAAAATTGGATCTAAAGTTGGTTTTGGTAGATGTGAAAACATGAAAGTCACAACCCTTTGAAATTCAAGTAATGACCTCCAAGTTATCATTTTATTTACAATTTAAGAAACAGAAATTCATCAAAGTTTTGATTTTTAGGAGATAACTCTAGTTGAATCCAGTGCATCCTAGCAATCCCTACTCCAGATAGTTCAATATTCCATCAATTTACAAATTTAACTACGTCATAAAATAAAAAAGCCTCAGCAGAGGGGCTGAGGCTAACTATTTGTACTAATGTAGTATGTCGTAAATTTACGTTAGTCCACTAAAGCTGGAACCGATGAATGATTTGGTTTGAGCTACCACGCCAATCTAACATTGGATCCGCTTTATCTTGTTCGAAGCGACCATCAATCAAAGTATCTACGTATTCAAGCACTTGCTTCTGTTTATCATCGAGTTCGTCGAGTTCGTAGCCAGTCCACATCCAGATGTCTTTACCTTCACACTCTGCTTTCACACGCTGAACAAGCTTAAGCACTTCAGACACGTTTGCAGGATGCAGAGGATCGCCACCAGAAAGCGATAAACCACGACGCTTGATTCGCGGATCATTGAGATCAGCGATAATTTGGTCTTGCAGTTCTTGAGTAAACAAATGCCCAGAGTCCAATCGTTGCGTCGACTGGTTATAACACCCGCGACACTGGTGCACACAACCCGACACAAACAAAGTGCAGCGTGTTCCTGGGCCATTTACAACGTCGATTGGGTGATATTGATGATAATTCATAAGGCAGTATTGAAACTCATTATTGCTTAATAGTTTGAAGCGAAATGCTGTAAGAACTGAAACAAAAGAATTGGTATCGACATAGCGCCGATACCAATCTTATTTCTTGAAACGTAGCTCTTCTAAGTTAACTCGCTAAAGATCGCAGATCTTAACTAAGATCCTTCGTTAGCTCAAAGGTGCTTCACGCGACGTTTAACTTCTTCTTGCTTACCGAAGTTAAATGGTCGTGCATCTGGGCTACCAAGGTAACCACAAACACGGCGCGTTACCGATACTTTGGTTGAGTCATGGTTGCCACACTTAGGACACGTAAAGCCCTTACTTGTACAGTCGAACTCACCGTTGTAACCACATTCGTAACACTCATCAATCGGCGTGTTGGTGCCGTAGTAAGGAACACGTGTGTAGCTGTAATCCCATACGTTTTCTAGCGCTTCGATGTTCTTCTGCATGTTCGGGAATTCGCCGTAACAGATGAAACCACCGCTAGAGATTTCTGGATAAGGCATCTCGAAATCGATCTTGTCGTATGGGTTCACTTTCTTCTGTACGTCTAAGTGGAAGCTGTTGGTGTAGTAACCACGGTCTGTTACGCCATCAATCACACCAAACTCTTTGGTATCAATGCTGCAGAAACGACTACATAGGTTTTCACTTGGTGTGCCGTATAGGCTGAATGCGTAACCTGTCTCTTTCGTCCAAGATTCCACTTCACGCTTCATGTATTCCACTAACTCAAGCGCTTTAGCACGCATTTCGCCGTCGTCATACAAGTGAACGTCTGTGCCGTAAAGCGCAGTCATTGCTTCGTGGATACCAATGTAGCCAAGAGAAACAGAAGCACGGCCGTTCTTGAATATATCGGCAATAGAGTCGTCTGCTTTCAAACGAACGCCACACGCGCCTTCCATGTATAGGATTGGCGCAACACGCGCTTTCACGTTTTCTAGACGAGAAATACGAGTTTCTAGAGCACGACGAGCCAGCTTCAATTTTTCATCAAGCAGTTCGTAAAACTTAACCATATCTTGCTTCGCGTTAATCGCGATACGTGGCAAGTTCAAGCTAACAACACCTAAGTTGTTACGTCCTTCATGAATCAACTCACCATTTTCTTCATAAGTATTCAAGAAGCTACGGCAACCCATAGGCGTTTTAAATGACCCTGTCACTTCTACTACTTTGTCGTAGTTAAGAATGTCTGGGTACATACGCTTAGACGCACACTCAAGTGCCAATTGCTTGATGTCGTAGTTTGGATCTTGCTTCTGGTGGTTCAAACCATCTTTGATTGCAAACACCAGTTTAGGGAATACCGCTGTTTTGCGGTTCTTACCCAAACCTGCGATACGGTTTTTCAAGATAGATTGCTGAATCAGTTTTGAACCCCAGCTTTCGCCTAGACCAAAACCAAACGTAACGAATGGTGTTTGACCGTTAGCCGTGTGTAGCGTGTTTACTTCGTACTCCAAAGACTGGAACGCGTCGTAACACTCTTTCTCGGTACGAGAGATAGCAAAAGCTTCTGGGCTATGAATGTCCCACTCTTTCGCTAAAGATAAATGCTTCTCGTAGCTCGTCATTACGTAAGGCTCTAGAACCTCATCGATACGGTTAATCGTAGTACCGCCATAGATGTGGCTCGCGACTTGCGCGATGATCTGTGCTGTTACTGCTGTTGCTGTAGAAATAGACTTAGGCGTGTCGATCTCCGCGTTACCCATCTTGAAGCCATGCGTTAACATGCCTTTCAAGTCGATAAGCATACAGTTAAACATTGGGAAGAACGGTGCGTAGTCTAGATCGTGGTAATGAATGTCACCACACTCGTGAGCTTGTACGATGTCACGCGGCAAAATGTGAGTTTTTGCATAGTGTTTAGCCACGATACCCGCCAGCAAGTCACGCTGAGTTGGGATAACTTTACCGTCTTTGTTGGCGTTCTCATTGATCAGATCAACATTGCTCTCTTCGATCAAACCTTCGATCTCACGCGTTAAAGCGCTTTGCTTTTCACGTGCGATGTCGCGGTCATGACGATATTCAATGTAGGCACGAGCCAGAGACTTATAAGGTCCCTGCATTAGCTCGTTCTCGACCAAAGTCTGAATTTCAGAAATATGAACTTCATCGTAGTCTTCGAGCTTCAACTCAACTGCTAATGCCACATTCAGAGCATAAATAGCAATTTCCTTATCGGCTTTGTCTGATGCTGCTTCCACTGCAGCTTGGATACGATCTCTACTGAATGGAGCTCTTGAGCCATCACGCTTGATTACGATTGATTTCACCACTTCTCCTTACTCTTGAGGTATTCACAGACTTATCCACAAACACACTATATAGAGCGATTTATCGTTTAACTAACACTAGATATTGTGGCGTATTTAACGAGAACCACCAACTTTGAGTATTGATTTGGATCAATAAAACGCGCTCGCTGAACAAGATAAATCCAATATTATTACGTGAGTTCTCAAGTCGAAAAGAAACAATGTAACAATAAAAAAACTGCTAAAAAGAGTTGAATTTTTGGTAAGTGTTGTAGGATAACGGCTCAACTATATTGGACACCAAAATTAGGGATATTTGGGATGAAACGACTTCAAAAGTGGGTAATGTTAGCTTGCTTACTCAGTAGCCAGACATTTGCTGAACCTTTGACCATATCCAGTTGGAATATCGAATGGTTATCAACCAACGAGGCTGTGAATAAGTTTTCTTCCAAACGAAACCAAGCAGATTTCGATAAACTCGAACAGTATTTCCAATCCTTAAATGCGGATGTGGTCGCTTTTCAAGAAATCGATGACGTCAATGCCATTCAACGCATCGCTGGCGATCAATACAAAATCTTGATGTCTGATCGTTCATTGCCCAAAAACAGTAACCGACAATTCAAAGAAGTGAACCAATATACGGGCTTCGCGGTTCGTAAAGAAATCACACTCACCGACTACGCTGACTTTCCTCTGGAAACGAGTGCTAACAGCAAGCTCAGATTTGCCAGTTATATGGTTGTGGAAACGGATTCAAATCCAATTCACATGTTGTCAGTGCACTTAAAGGCCGGATGCAGCGGCGCTTACAAGTCGAACCGTGACTGTTCAAGGCTCAAAGACCAAGCTCAACAACTGAATAAGTGGATACAGCAAAGAGAACGTAAAGGCGAAGACTACGCGATTCTGGGCGACTTTAACCATAACCTCTCCTATTCACGAGATTGGATGTGGAAAGATATGGCGCAAAATACCGATGCTCAGTTGGCAACAAGAAAAACTCGAGCAGATTGTAAGGTGCGCTCAAACCGCAACAATCACCGTACACATCAATTTCGTTCGGTGATTGACCATATTGTTGTGAGCAAGTCCTTGGATGCCTCTCCTGCGAAACAAAAGGTATTTGAAACGCAAGATGTTCTGGACTACAAACTCAGTGATCACTGTCCAGTTTCAACAACGATCAAACAGTAAGTTATAGATAACTGCAGATTGTAGATAAGTGCAAATAATAGAAAACAGTAGATATAGAAAGAGGCTGACTAGCTTTTACTGAAAGCGGGTCAGCCTCTCTGTTTGGTCAGATAAGATCGAATCCTCTCAGCCATGCAATAAATGGTAGGCGTACTGTTAGCAGCTCTTATTGGTTCGACCTGCCAGCCACATCCCCACCAGCATACTTAAGACGAACAGCCATACCGTAGGGTTACCGCCACTAAGGCTGGTTACTGCAGGCCCCGGGCAAAAGCCTGCAATCCCCCAACCTAAACCAAAGGCAGTTGAACCTAGAATCAGCTTTCTGTCGATTAGTGGATTGTTACTGCTATCTAAATGTTCGCCATTGATGGCTTTAGCACGCTTTTTAATGACCAGATGATAAAACGGGGCGAAGATCAATAGCGCGCCACCCATAACGAATGCCAAACTGATGTCCCAGTTACCGGTAATGTCTAAGAAGCCGAGTACCTTGTTAGGATCAACCATGCCTGAAATGATCATGCCAGAGCCAAACAGAATACCTGCGAGCAAGCCAATAACGATAGTAAATGAAGAGTTTTTCATTATGCCCCCAAGCCAATCAGGTTTTGAACCAACACTGTTGCCATCGCGACACCCATAAATACACAGGTTGCGACAATTGAACGTTTAGACAAACGAGCCATTCCGACAATGCCATGACCGCTAGTACAACCGTTCGCCATCTTGGTACCGAAGCCCACCAATAGTCCGGCGATGATAACCACTGCGAAGTTGATCTCTTCTAATTGCGGAAGTTGGTAGCTCGTTGGAATCAATAACCAACCGCTCGCGACCATTCCGGCAACAAAAGCAAGTCGCCAATGTTTTTCGGTTTTCTCTGTGTTGGTGTCCGATCTGGATTCAGATCCTGATTCTAATCTTTTGTTGTTTCTAGACGGCAATAAGCGGCTAACGATTCCGCTGATCCCCGCAACTCGCCCGATCCCCAACATCAGAACAATTGCCGACGCGCCTAGTAGCATGCCACCGAAAAATGCATCCCAAGGTATTAAACTCATCACCGACCTCTCCCATCCACAAACTTAAATTTAACTCGTCGCAACTTTAAATTAGGTCTTACTAATAAACTTAGATTAGAGTTTACTAATAAATATAAATTAGTCAATGCTAATGTAATGGCGTTATGTTTCGATTTGTAAGTTTGGAATTTAAAAGCGTCCCCCATGAAAAAAGCCCCTAGGCGTTAACCTAAGGGCTTATGATTTGATTCGGTTTATTGTGTCAGTTACTTAGTCTTGTTCTTTTCAGCTATCCACTGCGACATGTACTTGGTACTCGCCATGCTGTGGTGCTTGAGCATCGAACCAAAGAAGTTATCCAGTCGATGAGATTCAAGTTCAGACTCTAACGCAGTTAATCGCTCAATCAATGTGTCACCCAGTTGATTCTGCTCGTAGTGCGCTTCAAGGATCGAATGACATTGGCTTTGTGCCTTCAGCCACTTCTCTTCATCTTTATAAAGAGCAACAGCTTGTTCAACAAACTCGTCGATATCGTCTGCAACTGCGCCAGGCCATTGCAACTCACCTTGCGGTAACATGCCTTCACTACCAATTTCGCTCGTCACATTCGGAGTTTGTAGCTTCATCGCATCAAGCAATTTACCTTTAATGCCCGCGCCAAATCGCAGTGGTGCAACACACACACGAGCTTGCTCCATCACTTCTTGAGCGTCTTTAGCCCAACCTTTGATATGGAAACCGGTTTTAGGGTTATGCAAAGCCGTGGCTTTCGGTGGCGGATACGATCCATAAATATGAAGTTCAGTGTCAGGCAGCTGCTTGCGGATCTTCGGCCAAATCTTCTGTAACTGAAGCACGGCATCCCAGTTCGGTGCGTGTCTAAAGTTGCCTATCGTCATGAAATGCTTACGTTCTTCAAAGCTTTTCGTGCTTTCAGGAAGCGTATTAAGATCAACCATGAACGGCAAGTGATGAAGCAGTTTTGGATCGACATTGAACTCAGATTGAAGCAATTCCATTTCATAGCTAGAAATGATCAACGAAAGATCACAGCGTAAAATCGCAGCAATTTCACGTTTAGCCAAGTCACTGTATAAATGCGCTTTGGTCAGTTCCGTCTCTTTCTTAACGGCTTCGTGGCGTGCATTACGTAGAAACTGCAAGTCTTCGGTATCCAATAACTTAAATGCATTCGGACATACCTTCTCCACGCGCCAGCCAAACTGCTCTTCCATCATAAAACGGTCGAACATCACGACATCGGGTTGCAGCTCTTCAATGTACTGGTCAAAGCTGTCGCAATTCAACTGTATAGATTTGCTCGTGATGCCCTCTTCAGAGAGATCAATCATGTGCTCAGTTTCTTGAGCTGGCGTTGCAAATTCAACTGACCAACCTTGCCTCTTAAATAGACGTAAAAGAGACATCATGTGGCAGCCAGCCGCCGATGAATTCGGTTCTGGCCAAACGTAGCCAATTGCTAAAACTTTCTTCAAAACACTTCCTAAGAAATAACAAAAGGGGCGATAGAAGCCCCTAATTAAACGTTAATCGATTTATATCACTGATTATAATGGGTTCTAAGAACTCAGCGATCAGATTCGCTCACCTACATTGCGAGCTATCATAAGCACTTCATCAGCAGAATACAGGTTTGAAATCGTGGTTTCGACTTCAGCGCCTAATGTCGACTGATACAGTTTTTGTGCAAAATTGTCTGCTCTAGTGGTAACCAGAACATGCTTTAGTGCCGAACCTTGCTGCGCTAGCTGCTGCTTCACTTGCGGCAGAGAGTCAAGAATCAGCTTTCTACCCAATCCTTGACCTTGAGCGCTTGGCAAAACAGCAAGTTGTTCTAGTTCTAAAACAGCTTCCGGTCTAAAGCCACTTTTCTGAACCCAAATAATGTAGCCAACAATTTCACCTTCATTTTCTACAACAAAGTTAAGAAAGCGCGGCGCGGCATTTAAGTTACATTGTAACCATTCTTTTGAGTTTTGCTGCCGAACAAAGGCTGCTTGATGAACCGAAGCCGCCCCATCGAGGTCGGCTTTCTTCATAAGACGCACTTTACTCAAAACACTTTACCCATAATACGTCGTTCATTAGCGTTATTCAGTCGCTGAGTTTGGGTGCGTTTTACAGTGTAAAATGGCTCTTTCTAGAAGCTCCAAAGCAGATTTATCGGCCTCAGGAAGTTTAGCGTCCGATTGACCTAGCGGTTCAACGCGGCTGCCCCATTTAATATGGCCAGCACCCCAAGTTAAACCAGCGCCAAATGCCGCAACAAGAATGTTGTTGTTAGGCTTAACGAAACCTTGCTCTAGCGACTCACATAATGCAATTGGCACAGTAGCGGCCGATGTGTTGCCGTAGTTTTGGATGTTAACAAACGCTTTCTCGCGATCAATACCCGCCATATCACACAGAGTTTGGATGATTCGGATGTTGGCTTGGTGCGGGATCACAACGTCGATATTGTCGGTTGAGATACCTGTGCGGCTCAAGACTGTGTGTGCCGCTGCGCCCATGCCTTTCACTGCGCGTTTGAAGATCTCTTTACCAACGAAATCGAAGTCCCAGTAACCGTTGTCAGCCGCAAAGCGGTCCATAGAAGTACCGAATTTTGGTACCGCTAGAATATCGCGGCCTTCGGCGTCACAACCGATTTGAGCTTCTTGTAAACCCACTTGCTCTTCAGTACGTGATAGAACCACAGCGCCAGCGCCGTCACCGAAAAGAACCGCAGTGTCACGCTTGGTCCAATCAATGAAGAATGACAGACGCTCAGCACCCACAACGATGGCGTTGCGGTAATTACCAGCCTGAATCAATCGAGTTGCCGTTTCAACGCCGTAGATGAAGCCAGTACACGCTGCGTTAAGGTCGAAAGCCGCTGCACTCTTAATGCCTAAGTTCTGTTGAACCTTAGATGCGGTATTTGGAATAAGGGAATCTGGGCTGCACGTCGCGATGATCACGAGATCGATATCTTCGGCTGTTAGGCCAGCACACGCCATGGCATGTTTCGCTGCAACAGTCGCTAGCTCAGAGGTATTTACATGACTGATACGACGGTTTTCGATACCAGTTCGAGTTCGAATCCACTCGTCAGACGTATCAATGAAAGTGCTTAGATCATCATTGGACAGCACGGCTGGTGGTAGACACTTTCCCCAGCCAGTAATTTCGGCGTAAAATTTTGTCATCATTTACCTGTTTATTGTTTGTTTTTATTTAAGTATCGTATTCTAGTTTTAAACAGTATAAGCGCTCCGTGCGTGATTCGTAAATCGCGTTAGCAACGGAGTTACAATAAAAAGAGAAAGTTATGTCTACATTCAACACACGATGCCCTTCTTGTAATGGCGTAAACCGAGTTCCTTCAGAAAGAATTTCAGAAAGCCCAACTTGTGGTAAATGCAAAACAGCATTGCTCGATGGCGCTCCCATCGAGGGAACGTCACTTAATTTCCAATCTATCTTGAACAGTTCACAGCCTGTGGTTGTCGATTTCTGGGCGACATGGTGCAACCCATGTGTGGGTTTTGCGCCAGTGTTCAGTGACGTTGCTAAAGAGCGTTCGGGAGATGTTCGATTCGTTAAGATTGATACTGAAGCTCAGCAGCAGCTTGCAGCAATGTATCAAATCAGAAGCATTCCGACCGTGATGGTGTTTAAAGATGGTAAACGTGTCGATACGATTAACGGTGCGTTACCAAAAGGCCAATTTGATCAATGGCTTAATCAAGCTCTAACCAAGTAACACTATTATTTAAGCTATTGGTTAAGCTATTGTTTAAGCTATTGTTTAAGCGATTGATTAAGCGATTTAATTGGCTTTGGCTTTATTCTAAGTAAGCACACAAAAATAGGTTAGAGAGTCTTATCAAATCAAGACTATCTAACCTACTGTTTTATTTATGGTTATCACTTAACTTCTTGAATTAAACCACAGCTTCGCCTTTCGCTTGAATACTAGGTGCTTGCTTACCTAACCCGTATTCCTCTTTGATTTGATCTGCGACTTTTTCAGCAATCATAATGGTTGGCGCGTTGGTGTTTGCCCCAATCAATGTCGGCATCACAGAAGCATCAATGACTCTCAAGTTATCCAATCCATAAACTTTAAGATCGTTATCTACCACAGCTAATAAATCACTGTTAGGGCCCATTTTACAGGTCCCGACCGGGTGATACTGAGTGTCTGCACGATTGCGAATATCTTGCTCGATAGCCTTGTCATCACTGGCGTCCACTGGGTAGAAAGCATTGCCACGGATGTCATCAAACGCCGAACTCTCTAACATTTGATACTGCTTCTTCCAGCCCTTAATCATGATCTCCATATCTTCAGGATGACTGAAAAACGCAGGATCGATCTTGGGAGGATCATATGGATCATTGCTATTGAGCGTTACGCTGCCGTTGCTTTTCGGACGCAACAAGGTGACATGAGAGGTAAAACCATGACTGGTATGGATTTTTCTTGCATGGTCATCGACAACAGCGACCACAAATACAAACTCTAAATCCGGCACGGCGATATGATCTTCGGAACAAAGAAAACCAATCCCCTCTGCAAAATTACTGCTCATCTTGCCACGGCGTTCTTTGTGCCATAGCGGCAGAGCTTTGGTCATTTCAGAGGCCATTTGCAGCGAGATGCCGAAGGTTTCGCGCTTTTCGCTGCATTTGTACGAATGCACTAAGTCGATATGATCTTGCAGGTTCTTGCCCACTCCAGGCAACTCATGAACCTGTTCGATGTCATGCGCCTCCAAATCGTCTTTAGCACCGACACCAGACAGTAATAACAACTGGGGAGAACCAAATGCACCAGCAGATAGAATCACCTCTTTGTTGGATCTGATCTGATAACGCTGTCCGTCCGAACCATATTCAACGCCAACCGCTTTCTTACCTTCAAACAAGACCTTATGCGTGGTGGCTTTAGTAACGACCGTGAGATTCGATCGTGAAAGGTTTGGCGTTAAGTAAGCCTTGGCAGCGCTGCATCGTTCACCATTCAGCTGAGTGACCTGGGTCGGCATCGCCCCAAACTGAGCAGCACCGTTAATGTCCTCGTTACGAGGCACACCTATAGACTCACACGCCGTTAAATAACGTTCCAGCATAGGGCTTGGCGATCTAAGGTTTGCCACATTAAGAGGACCACCTTGACCATGAAACTCATCTTGATGAACTTCGTTGTTTTCGGCTTTCTTGAAGTAAGGCAGACACGAATCATAGCTCCAACCTGTGTTGCCCAAGCTTTCCCATGTATCGTAGTCATAGCGGTGCCCACGAGCGTACATCATGGCATTGATAGAGCTAGACCCACCCAATGTCTTACCTCTCGGCTGATAGCCTCTACGACCATTTAAACCCGGCTGTTCAACGGTTTCGAAAGCCCAATTATTGAGTTTGGTTGGCATCATAGCCACCACGCCAACGGGTGTATGAATGAATGGACTCGTGTCTTTACCGCCCGCTTCTAACAAGCAAACAGTAACATTAGGATCTTCCGACAGCCGAGAAGCCATGACACACCCCGCTGAACCACCGCCAACAACAATAAAATCATAACTATCCATTAGTCATCTCCGCTATTTCTAGTGGGTGCAATTCGCGCTTCAATATTTTGCCGGTTGCTGTCATGGGTAAGGCTTTGCGAATGAAGACCTTACGCGGATATTTGTAATCGGCCAATTGCTCACGACACCATGTAATCAGAGCTGCACTATCACATTGTGTATGTTCGTGAAGCACCACATGAGCGTGAATTTCTTCGCCTAGGCGATCATGATGTTCACCCACAACCGCGACCATTTCGACATCAGGATGACACATCAATACTTCTTCGATTTCGCGCGGATACACGTTGTAACCCCCACGGATGATCATGTCTTTAACGCGGTCAACAATGAACAAGTTGCCGTGCTCATCGGTGCGTCCAATATCTCCTGTTAGGAACCAACCGTCTCTTATCGCTTCTGCTGTCGCCTCTGGCCTTTGATAGTAGCCTTTCATGACACTTGGACTCTTGATGCAGACTTCACCCAATTCACCCATTGCAACAGAGTTGCCTTGTATATCAGTGATCTTGATAAGGTGACCACACAAAGGTTGCCCCACACTGCCAGACAATCGGTCACCATCAATATGATTAAAGGTCGCAACTGGCGCTGTTTCTGATAAACCATAGCCTTCTAATACTGGAAGCTCAAAGCGAGACTCAAACTGTCGAATAACCTCAAGTGGCATAGAAGCACCGCCAGAAACACCCAACCTCAAGCTGTGTTTAACCTGTTCAGAGCGTTTGCTTATTTCTAAACTACTAGAGGACTCTTCTCCCGCCTTTAATAGCGCGATATACATGGTTGGAACGCCCGCAAACACGCTTACTTTATGGTTAATGATCTGTTCGATCACCAGTGACGGTTCGAAACGCGGAATCAACACCATGGTCGACCCTGTTAGCACACTTGCGTTCATCATCACCGTCTGGCCGAAGCTATGGAATAAAGGCAGTGTGGCCATTGTGGTATCGCTGTACTCCAATCGCATTAGATACTGTGACGACATCGCATTGGTTTGCATATTGGTGTGAGAAAGCTCTGCTCCTTTTGGCTGACCTGTCGTACCTGAAGTATAAAGAATCACAGCGGTATCATCACCATGGCAAGCCACAGACTCAAAAGGAATCAAAGGTTGTGCTAACCAGTCAGCGATTGATTCATGCTGCTCGTTTCTTTCTGAAGTCGTTTCTGCGCCGGCTGGGATGGGCATCTCGACAAAGTGTTCACAATGGTTTGCCTGTTCGAAACCTTGTAAGCCATAGCGACCGATGGGCAGCTCTTCACTGCCCTCAAAGCATAAATAGGCTTTAGCGTCCGAATCATTAAGGTGGTAAGCGATCTCTCTTGCTTTAAATAACACGTTCAAAGGCACCACGACGCAGCCTGCTTTTAGAATCCCATAATAGGCAATCGGGAAATACGTGACATTCGGACACGACAACGCGACCTTATCTCCTTTCTTGAGCCCCAGCCTCTTTAAATTAGCGGCGACGTTTCCAGAAAGTTGTTCCAACTGAGAAAAGCTGACTTCATCCGTCCCCATTCGCAGAGCGACTTTATTTCGGAAAAGCGAAGCGCTGCGCTCCAAGTTAACAGCAAGATTGTGCATCCATGATCTCCTTATTCGGCTTAGACCTATTAATCACGGTCACCGTAGACGTTGTTGTATTTTGTTTCGAATATGTTTTTAACCTATGTTCATTTGCTCTTTGCTTTCGTTTCTAATCTATTGTTATTTCGACCCTATGCACACGTGTCCGTGTACGGCTTATTAAATTACAACATTTTGATAACATTCTGCAAAGGTTGCAAAAAGACAAAAAACGGTGATATTCGGACATAATTGCAACACAGCCGACGAAAAGATGTTCGTGGTTAAGATAGAATAAGAACACTCAACAAGAGGCATATTATGGAATACACCGCAGTTTACGAACCGGATATGCAGGCATTTGGTATTCTTGATCTTCAACTATTGTCTCGATATTTTTCATCATCCTTGACGGTCGATACGTTATTGAAAGGCAGTAACATCGATGAGTTCCAGCTCAATACGCCAGATACTCACATCACGCTCGCACAAAAATTAGCGGTGTTCAGTAACGCGCTTGAGAGCTCCAACGTAGAGGGGTTAGGACTAAAAGTTGGACAGGAAGCCCGATTCAGTGATTTTGGTGTATTGGGTTACGCAGTGTTCAGCAGTGAGACACTGTTAGACGCTCTTTTAATGGGCTTCAAATATCTTCGTCTTGCGGGCCCTGTTCTCAAGAAGACCATGTCCGTTGAACATAAAACCGGATACTTTCGCGCAGAACAACTTATCGAGCTCGATTTTTTGTTGCCTTTCTGTTGTGAGTATTGGTTTTCCGCGATTCAAAGTTTGTGTGAAGAAGTGCTGCAACAGCCCTTTCCCTCTCTTGTGATCCGCTTCCCTTACCCTAAACCTTCCTATGGCGATCTCTATCAGGAGATTTTCCGTTGCCGTGTAGAGTTTGATTGCGAGCAGCTTGAGTGGCAGTTCGATGCAACACGCCTATATTCACCTTTACCAACGGCTAACCCAATCACGTTACAAATGTGTTTGAAATCTTGTGACGACATGTTGGCTAGAGTGAGCGCGCCCACCAGCCTTAAAGAGAAGATCTCACAAATGTTTATTGAAAGGCCTGGCTGTTATCCTTCCATTGAGGCGCTATCCACAGAATTAGGAATGTCTTCTAGAACACTACGTAGACACCTTAAAGCTGCAGACACGAGCTATCAGAAAATATTGGATCACGTGCGATTTCACCTCTCTAGGCACTATCTTTCATCGACGCATATGAGTATTGAAGAGATATCTGAGCGCGTTGGGTTTTCGGACAGTGCGAACTTTCGGCACGCCTTTCGTAAGTGGAGCGGAAGCTCTCCAAGGCAATACCGTAAAGAAGTGGTCTAACACGATTAAACGCCCTAAGTTAAAATCTGATGAATACAACGAATCTCTCTCCGTCTTTCAAATTAAATAGTCGTTTGAACAACGCTTTATCGGCTATTTAACCGCAGAAAACATCGCGAAAACATGAAATATCACAACGGTATTTTAGCCAACAAACACGATAAATTTCTTTTATCTTAACGACCATTTTTATTCGTTTTACCCAATTCAGTTTCTCCCCCATAGTCGCGGAAAATTCATCGTTTCTTTTACTATTTAGAGGCTCCTGCATTGGACAACATCCAACCAACAACTCGCATAACTGTTCCTGTTATTGCATTGTCTTTTTACGCGATCGCTTCAGGCTACTTAATGAGTTCATTACCATTAATGCTGTCTGAATATGGCTTAGACAGCAATCTATCGAGTTGGTTGGCGAGTGCCTTTTATGCAGGTCTTTTAGCGGGTACGTTATTGATTGAGCGTGCGATCGCTCGCGTTGGTCACAAAGACGCGTTCGTCATTGCACTTAGCGTATTTATCGCCACGATTCTTGTATTACCGTTGGCGCCACATCAATCAGTTTGGTTGTTGGCTCGTTTCGTCGCGGGTGTCTCAGTCGCTGGGATCTTTGTGATTGTGGAATCTTGGCTAATGAGCGGTGAAGAATCTCAACGTGCGAAACGTTTAGGGGTTTACATGTGTTCGTTATATGGCGGTTCGGCCGTTGGTCAACTTGGCATCGGATACCTTGGTATTACGGGTGGCGTGCCTTTCATTGCAATGTTCACCCTGCTGTTTGGAGCAATCATTGTATTGATGTACGGACAAGCAACAGCACCACAAATTCACGATGCGCAGTCTTTATCACTGAAACAAATCAGTAAGCTAAGCCACAGCGCTTTGATTGGCTGTATTGTATCCGGGTTAACACTTGGGTCTATTTATGGCTTGATGCCTGTAGAACTCGCTCAGCGCAACATCGCACACCAAGACATTGGCGGTTTGATGGCGTTAGTGATTATGGGTGGTATGGCCGTTCAACCGATGGTGACGTGGTTATCTCATCACATAGGACAAGTGTTATTAATGGCTCTGTTCTGCCTACTAGGGGTTGCAAGCATTGGTGTGCTCACTATCAACCATGATTTTTACGTTCTTGGTATGAGCTTGTTTGTGTTAGGTATGGCGACATTTGCACTTTACCCAATTGCGATTAACTTGGGTTGTCGCAATTTAGACCCGAGCTACTTAGTTTCAGTGACTCAAGTTATGTTGTTGTGTTACAGCATCGGCTCTGTAGCAGGGCCATTGGTTGCGGATAGCTTTATGGATTCACAAGCAGGATTATTCACTTACCTGTTCGCGTCTCTACTCGCTACAACCATCTACATGCTAATTGCTAGCCTAAAGCGTTCTCCTCTACAGATTGCAGGCGAGTAAATCAAATAGGCAGGCACAAGAACGGTATCACTAGGGCTCTTAGTTATGACTTCCCGTCTAAATTAAGAGCCCTTTTTGTTTTATGTCGTCTGGAGGAAAGAGCGACAAAAAACCAATAACAAATAGCAATAACAAATAGCAATAAAATCTATTATTTCAAATGGTTAAGGTTGAAATACGTAACCTTCACCAGTAATCGTGATGATTAATCCGTCTCCGAATAGTGATCTTATTTCAGATATCGCAACAATCACAGATGAGTTGGTCACTTTCTCACTTTCCCAGCCAATCTTCTTTAATTGGCCAACACTGAACAATTCACCTCGATGTCGATTCATAAATAAAATGATCTTTCGGTACGCTAAAGGCATGGTAGCCAGTACGTAACCATTTTCAACATTGCGAATGAGTTTGGTGTTGAGTTCAACAATTTTACCGTTTAGTTCAAGTACTACGTTGTTTTCAGAGTGGTTCGTTTCTATTGCAGGATAAGAGTCCATTTTTATATCATTCCCTTACTATATAGCCAGCGACAAAGTCAGATTCATTCATATTTATATAACGTCGCTTATAAGTGGACGTTTTAGAATTGACGATAATCAATGGAACTCGTACGGTAAAGAGATTAAATTTTTATTATTAATATATTAACAGGATATCAATAGAAGATTATTTATTACTCCATGACATACCCTTCGTTGGAAACAGTTTGTATACAACGGCAGTCAAGAATCCTCCTTATCTCGTAAATAGCAACCAACACAGATGCAGATGTCACCGTTTTACCTGCCCAGCCTACACGCTTCAAAATTTGCTTGCTCACCACTTGGCCTCTGTTCAAGTAAAGATAGAAAAGTACTTTACGATGAGGCTCAGCAAGCGTTCCTATTATTGAACCACAACCCTGCTTGCGTACGATTTTAGTGCCTGATTGAAACTCTTTATTGTTTAAAATGAGCTTCGACGGAAGAGCTAAATCATCCGTCTCACTGATAACTTGGTGCATTAATTCCTCGTGTTGCATAAGCAGTCGTCTCTGAGATATTTCCAATACTATCGAATAGAGCAAAAATACTAAATTGATAGATAGCTCAATACAGTAATATTACTGCAAAGCTTGATCTTGCGTAATTGATCGAGGAAATAAGCAAGGCTAACCAAGAAGTCGATGGCTTTTTCGATACTGGCTGGGTGACAGACCAAAATGCTTTTTGAAACGATGTGAAAAGTTATAAGGATCTTTGTAGCCCAATCGATTAGCAATCATAGAGACTGACCAATCTTGATATTTCAGCAAACTGGTGGCTTTATCCATGCGTAATTGAATCAATTTACTGCGTGGTGAGAGGTTGAATAGCGTCTTGGTGACTCTATTTAGCTGCTCTTCACTGATGAACACCCTTTCGGCCATCCCTGCCACTGTCCATGGCTGGTGCAGACTGCTTTCAATCTCGTTATAGAGCGCTTGAACACGTGCGGTGGTGCTGGTCGATTTGGGTTCAAACCCCGTCAACGTTCGGATGATTTCACTCAAAAGCAACTTACGGTAACTGGCTCTACCGCCTATCTCAAAGTAAACCAAGTTCATTAATGACCAGATCTGCTCACACTCTCCGAACGGCACTATCCCCTGACCTAAACTTGCTATGTGCTGCCATTGCTGCGTATCAGGCGTCAGCATCCACGCCATTTTCCAATAATTATATTGAGGATCGAGTTCAAAACGAAATGGGGTTTCGGCAGGAAGAACCACCAGCGTATAAGGCGTAATCGCTTGTACCGAGGTTGAAGTGGTTAGAATTCCACCCCCTTCTTGAGTAAAAATCAACGTATGAACATTGACGGATTCTCGCTCAACCCAATAACCATCGTATAGCTTTGCCATACCGCCCATATAGACACCAAAGCTTTTCATCTCTGGGATATCTTCAACGGTCAAAAAACGTTCTTTGCACTGTTCGGCAAGAAAAACGTCATCGTGCCAAGTGGATTTTGGCTTCATTGATTCAATGACGGATTCGCACAGGTTTTGTTGTTTTTTAAACATGTTGTTACTTCGCTCAAAACACTATAGTTCTGCCATAAATCGGAGAGCTTATGACAACTAACATCAACCCTAACTCATCTATGAATAACAAGCCAGAGAGCATCTTACCTCGTATCGTTAAACTTGGTTTACCTGTTGCTTTGCAAAGTGCGCTTGTCGCTATTCTTGCCCTTGCTGACGTATTAATGGTCAGTGATTATGGTATGGAAGCAGCTGCAGCTGTGGGAATTGCGTCAAAATGGCACTTCGTTGCTATTATGATTATGGCAGGGTTGGCCTCAGCAAACGGTACATTAGTCGCTCAATACTGGGGAAAGAATGACCGAAAAAGCGCACGAACAGTATCCTCGATTGCGATGATATTTGGCTTAAAAGTTCTGTTGCCTGTTACTGCAATCATCACTCTTGGTTCTCAGTTTTTAATGATGTTGCAAACCAGCGATCAAACCGTGATTGAACTTGGCGCGACTTACCTATGGTATGGCTTCCCTGTTCTACTTCTGACTCACATTGTTGTCGTGGTAGAAGCAAGCATGCGCTCGTCAGGTGACACCGTAACTCCGCTATTATTAGGCGGCGTTACCATCGCACTCAACATAGCGCTTAACTTCATTCTTATTAAAGGTGCTTTCGGCATTCCAGCAATGGGCGTAGCAGGTGCGGCATTGGCAACAACCTTAGCGCGATTGATTCAAGTGGGCTTGATGTATAGCTACATGCGTATGCGTAAACATTGGCTATTAACGACGCCGAGTTCACCACATCGCCCGTCATTGTGGTTGTCTTACCGTCGCATTGCTTTGCCGTTGACGATGAATGCTGTGTTGTGGGCAATGGGTACCATGGCATATCAAATGATTTTCGGTCACATGGGCACGACTGAGCTTGCGGTGTTTTCGATGCTCGCACCATTTGAATCGCTGTGTTACTCGATCTTCTTTGGTATCTCAGTGGCGTGTTCTGTTTTGTTAGGGCATTCATTAGGCCGTGATGAATTTGATGACGCGATGAGCATGGGTCTAACATTCATTAAAGCCGTCGTTGGGTTTGGCGCGGTCGTTGGGTTGCTACTGTTTATGGGTAAAGAACATGTTCTATCATGGCTAAACCTTTCTACCGATGCATTGTACCCACTCGCTGCACCTGCAATGACTATTATGTGTTTTGCAGTAGTCATTCGTATGCTCAACATGGTGATCATTAACGGTATTATTCGCGCTGGTGGTGATAACGCTTTTTGCCTGCGAATGGATTTCATCGCGATGTGGATGGTGGGTATTCCAGTATGTGTTTACGGTGCGTTTGTCGCTGGATGGGATTTCAAATACATCTATGGTTTGATGTTGGTAGAAGAAGTGGTGAAGTTAGCTATATGCTCGCACCGATACTTGAGCCGACGCTGGATCAACAACCTTACAGTGACCTACGACGAGCCTCAAGCGGCATAAGTTACCGGTCTACCTAGCGAACCTACTAGCTACCTAGCTGCATTCAAGCTTAGATAGAAGTGTATCTACATCAAAAAGGTCTGAGTAATCAGACCTTTTTTGCTTCGATTACTTTCACATTACACATACTTTCACACAGTAAACAATGTGTTACTTCTTATTCATTCGGATATGGCGGTTCGACACATTCGGCAATGGCTTCTCTGGCACTTTCCGCTTCTCATGTATCAAATGTCGTATCGCTAAAATCGGATGCTTGAGTAGCATTCTTGGCCCAGCATATCGCATCACTAAACGCATCTGCTCTTTAGGGTCAGGCTTATAGCAATGAATCGGACACTTATTGCAGGTTGGCTTCGCCTCGCCATAAGGACAGCGATCAAGTCTTGTTTCAGCATAACGCAACAGTTGCTCGCACTCTTCACATAACGCGTTGTCCAAACGAACAGCACCGTGATGATCTTTGCAATAGATGTGCACCATAGCAATAACAGTTTTGTACTCGGTTGCGAGTTCGCCTTGAAGAATGTTGTTATGTTGAAACATGATTAATTACTCAGTGATAGACCGTACAGGTTGAGATTGACGCTTTCATTGATCGCCTCTTCAACTCGCTCAAACACAAAACCCAACTTAGTCAGCAGTGCGATGCTTCGAATATTATCAGAGGTCGTGATGGCAACTATATGATCGATATCAGCATTATGTTGAGCTTGTTCAATTATCGCTTGTGCCGCTTCCTTTGCATAACCTTGGCCATAGACTTCAGGTACAAAACCATAACCAATATCATGCGCCTCTAGTGTGTCTCTTTTAATCAAACCACAGACACCGATTGGCGTTGAAGACTCTTTAATCTCGACCATCAGTAAACACACACCCTTCTCTCTATACATCTTAAGAATGTTATTTTCGATGTATTCAATAGCCTTGCCAGTATCTGTGATTTCCTTGTCTCCGATGTAACGTAAGAAATCTTCTGAGCTATATAATCGCTGAATAAACGCCGCATCTTGAGGTGCGATCATTCTTAATCGTAAGCGTGCGGTTTCGACTGCCTGCATAGTGATATTTTCCTTGCTGGATAGCATGTAAATATTGAGTTCTAGATCTAAAATGATTATCCTCCACCGCATAAACTAAATACAAGGCTATGCAGCAATGAACCGTAAGAAAAAAATCAATCAAATTCTAAAGAAAAGACAGAAACAGGCGACGTCTAAACTGCATGGTAGCAACAAGCCTCGCTATATTTCTAAAGCTGACCGCGCAAAAATGGAAGCTGAAGAGCAAGCGAAAGCCGCTCAAGAGCAAGCTGAAGGGACAGTTGAAGGCACAGTTGAAGCTTCTGTTGAATCGGAAGAAGCGGGTATCGAAACTAAAGAGACAAAAGCTGCAGAGTAAATTTTAGCTCGCAGCACTCTTGCCCAGCACTCTGAACCAAAACTCAGACTAGAGCCAACGGACAAGAACAAAAAAGGCAGCCTCTATTTGGGCTGCTTTTTTGATCGCATTTGTTGAACGAGCGGTTTATTAGCTAACTTATTTTAGCCACTTAGCCTTTGAAAGGCTCAACTTCCCAGCGAGCAAATGGCGCTTTTGCGTTAATCCCTGCTCTTCCCCAACGGTCTACGGAATCAACAACAAGAATTCGCTCATTCGGTACCAGTGACTTAATCAACGTCGTTGGCTTTTTCGCTGTGACTAACCAGAGTGCATCGTCTTCTGAAAACATGGCTTTGAGTTTCGCTTTGTCTTGCTCTGTCCATTCCAGTTCAGCTTTGAACATGCGCTCTTCAACAAAAAGTTGGCTACCAGAAGCAAAATCTTCCAAGCTTTCTGAAAGCAACAATACTGAATCTACGTCGTTATCCAATAACACCGCTTGTTGCTTGTTAATCAGTTCACGAACATCAAGCATCACGCGTTGTAGGTTGCTATCAATGGTCTCAGCTTGCGCCGGCCACAACAACTTAAAGTCATCAGCCACAATTGCCGCCATACGCGTTAGATTGGTTGGGTTTAACCACGCGTATTTAGACACTTCACCATTTGATAACGTCAGCGCAGCGACACCTTGCGCACGCGGTGTAATCGCTTGAGCAGCATCAACCTCAACCAAACGGATGTTGCCTTGTCTTGCGTATACAAATGTAGGATCAGCTTGCCAGATAGATGACAGCGTTAGTGCAACAGTCGCCTTTTCACCTGACTTAAGCACCTTACTTGCGCCCTTAGTGCCAAACCAATTAGGCAAGCGATCAATACCGTAGCGTTTTGGTGGTAGGTATTCAGTGGTAATGTCTGTGCCTCTGGTTAGCTCAGTCGCCAACGCGTAGGTCACCGGCGTACTGGTTAGGATATCTTCAGCATTAACATTGAGAGACACCAATGAGCCAACCAACAACAGACTACTAAGTGCACTCACTTGAGCCGCTGCTTTCACTGAGATTGAGATACGGTTCATTAAAGAAGTCATGATTATGCCTTTCTTATAATTCGGTATAGCGTCGCCGCTAGGAAAAAGGTCGCAGAAACGATGATGATTGAAGCGCCCGAAGGTACTGGTAGTTTCAATTCCATAGGTAAGACGGTTCCAACTAAACACGCGACCGTTGCCAGCAACGCAGAAAGCAAAACAAAGCTGCCCATGCGTTTTGTCAACAGTCGAGCCGTCGCGCCTGGGATGAGCAGTAATGCCCCAACAAGAACCGCCCCCACGATCTTCACTGCTGCAATCGTCACTAAGGTGATCATCATGACAAACAAGTAGTCATAAAAGCTGGTGTTATAGCCACGAACCTTGGCAATATCAGGGCTAATACAAGTGAGAAGAATACGGTTGAACGTCGGTATCAAGAGCAAAATGATGAGTGCGCAGCTGCCTGCGAGGATTGCTAAGTCTTGATCTGTTACCGTGAGAATCGAGCCAAACAGCACGTTTTCAAGCATGTGAATGTTGATCTTACGCGCCACGTACATCAACAATGCCGCGCCGACCGCTAAAGCGAGCGCAAGGAAAACGCCGACTAAAGTATCGTATGGCACATTGGTTCTGTTTCTTACAAAATGAAGAAGCAACGCAAAGATCATACAGAAACTGAACAGACCAATAATTGGGTTTTCTGGTGGCTCACCAAGCAAAACACCGATAGCAATACCGGTTAATGCGGCGTGACCTACCGCTTCAGAGAAGAAAGCCAGACGCTTTGCAATCACCAAAGTACCAAGGCCACCTAATAACGGGCCGAGTAATAGCGCCGCAACCAAGGCATTCACCATGAACGCGTACATGAAGCTGTCTGATAACCAACCCGCTTCAACGCCACTTATGGCAAGTTGTCGTAACCAATCCATTACGCAACCTCCTTCGATTTAACGATAGCTGCACCACTGCTGTAGTGCTGGAACAAGCTTTCAATCTTACTTGGGTGTAGTACCTGCTCATTAGGACCACTATCAACCAAGAATCGATTCACAACATGTACATTCGCTTCAAGGCGACGCACTGCAGTTACATCATGATGAACGGCAAGAATGGTGCGACCTTCATCAACGCATTCACGAATTAGAGATTCAAGATAACGAACGCCCTGCTCGTCCATACCTGTGGTCGGCTCGTCTAAAACCAATAAACTTGGGTTATCCAATAAGGCTTGAGCAAACAATACACGTTGTTGCTCACCACCCGATAACTGGCCCATACGGCGGTCGCTACGAGTCGCCATACCCACACGATCCAATTGCGCGAGTGCGAGATCCAATTGCTTAGACTTACGACGCCAAAATAGTGGAATTCGAGTTTGGTTAAGCAACACGAAATCCATGACCGTCAGAGGTAAGCTCGATTCGAAGGTCGCTTTTTGAGGAACGTAACCAATACTTGGCTTTTCTGGCCAATGAATATTGATTTGCCCAGAGAAAGGTGTGAGACCAAGAACAGAGCGCAGCAAAGACGTTTTGCCTCCGCCGTTTGGCCCCATGATCACATGGCACTGACCCGCTTTAAGTTCTAGTGAGATATCGTCAAGAATGACGTTGTTGTCGTATTGCAGACCGAGCCGATTAATTGAAATTGATGGACCTAGCATTATGCATTCCCGCTCTTCGCTTGGTTAGCCGCAGCAAATTTCATGGCTTCGATCAGCGTTTCTAGGTTCTTCTTCATTTCAACTGCGACTTTGTCGTCTTCATATTCACCGTGCGTCATGTGAGAGAAACGGTAAAGCTGAACGCCCGTTTCCGCTTCAATGGTGTCAACAAAACGGTTTGGCATGTTGAGCTCATAGAACAGAACATCAATACCCGATGCGCGGATCTTCTCGATCGTTTCTTGAAGTTGGCTCGCACTCGGTTCAACACCGTGTGCAGGCTCAATCACCGCCGCGACATCCACACCAAATTCTTGAAGGATGTAGCCATACGCATTGTGCGTAGTCGCTACCTTCATGCCTGATGTATCGAGCTCACCTAATGACAACATCGCATCGCGCTTCATAAAGCGAAATTGCTTTGCGTATTTACGTGCATTCTTACGATAAAAAGCCGCGTTGTCTGGGTCGAGCTTAGAGACTTCGCTCGCGATGGTGTAAACCTTTTGAATCGTTGTCGAAAGCCCAACAAACGTATGCGGGTTCACAGCACCTTGACCAACAGACTGGCCTAATGCGGGAAGTAGAGGCACTTCTTTGTTTGCTTCGATCACCACTAAGTCATCACGTTGCGCGGCTGAAATCACTTTAAGCGCGAAATCATCGTGACCAATACCGTTTACCACGATGGCATCCATTTGGCTCAATCGCTTCAAATCATTGGGTTGTGGTAAGTAGTTATGCGGATTAAACCCAGCATCAACCAATGGAAGAATGTTCACTTTGTCACCTACCACGGCTTTTACGTAGCTGTAGTAAGGCTGAAGCGTGATACCAATCGTCAGCTTATCGCTATCGATCTTATATTCTTTTGCCAATGCATTGGGTGTCATTAACACCGCCAATAACGACATCAATAGAGTCATAATTCGCATAGTAAATCTCTTATTATTAGTGAGCATTTTTGTAAGCCGGGTTGTTTAATGAGAAGAAGCATCATGCTGTTCAACTTCTGATTCATTGACGACCATTTTCCAGTCTGCAGATTCCAGTGTGTTCTCATCAAAATTAGTCGGTTGACTTGCGACGCCACCAAAGAAAATCCAGATTTCAGGTGAAACGCTGTTCGCGTTTAAAATAAAGGAGTCCGCAAAGCCATGTTCGCTTTGTGCAGCATATTCACTTGATGTAGCTTGTTCACTTGGTGTAGAAAAGTAGTAACCGTGCTCGTCCAATAACCAAGTATGAGAACCTTTACGTTTCCAACTCTGGTCTTCAACAAATGGCGCGACCCATTCATCTTTAAGTGATACGACACTTGGCCATTCGCCATCAGAGTCCATACGCAGGTCGCGAATCTCTTCATGCGCTAAACGCAGTTCTGACAACATTGCCAAGTTTTCTTGTTCAACATCGGTCACCAGAATTTGATGATCAAGTACCGCTTTTACGTGGGATTCTGCTTGATGAAATGGAATAGCGACCGTAGCAAAGCTCAGAATGAACACAATGATCAGCCCTACCCATTTACCTTCTCTGCCTCCCGTGTCAGCACGTACGCCTTGAATCATCATTTCTCGCTGATCTCTACAACGTCGACTTCAACAGGAAACTCGTGGCCTGAATCAAACACAAGGTAAAACTCAGTATCTGGGTTTGGAAATTCAACAATAGATCGCTTATCGGTCATCTGTTTTGCAATCAAGTTGTCTTCGTAGTCGTACATCTGAACCGCGTAATCAATCGCTTTGCTACCGTCTGAATAGCCCGCTTCGCAAGCCACGGTTTTGCCTTCAAACCAGCAGCTCATTAATGGGAAGTGTGCTTGCGCAGGTAATGCAGCGAAACCAAGTCCCAGGGCTAAGCAAGGAGTTATTAGTGCGTTAAGTTTTGTTTTTATTGTCATGGTTCGTACCCTAGCCACAGTGCAAATTCTCAGTAGTAAACTGAGCGATAAAGGGCTCAAATGAGCCCTTAAGTTTTTGATTTCTTAATCAGGGATCTAGCCCCGACATCACAAATTATTGAAGCAGTGCTTCGAACGTTAGGTGAACGTTCGCGCTTGCTTTGTCTGCCAGTGGGTTGTCAATCAACTCACCTTTGTAGTTCGCTTTCATTACGTAACGACCCGCTACGTCTGGAGTGAACGTGATTTCGCCGTTCTCATCACTCACTACATCAATCTGTTCTTGGTGGTTGCGGTAAAGCGTGCCTTCACGAGTGATTTCCGCTTTCACGTCTTTTTGAATTTCACCGTTGTAGAAGAATTGGAATGTCACCGGTTCGCCTTCAATGATATCTGAAGGGTGCGTTACTGGCTTCATTTCAAGTAGCTTGCCTTCAATTTTGAAGACTGAATCCGATGGCTTACCTACTGTGATGTAGCTTTCTGCACGAGTGAAGCTGATTTGCGTTACCACGTCACGCGACTTTTCAGGAAGAACTGAATCACGTTCCGCTTTGTTTGCTTTGACCCATTTCACTGTGTCACGACGACCCGCTTTGTATTGCGTGTAGTAAGAAGGCTCATTGTTAATCGCAACTTTGTGCGTGCCTTCTTCTTCAAAGTAGAAATCAAAGATTGAACGACGTTTACCGCGAATAACAAAGTTAGGACGCTCGCTGCGACCGTCTGGCATGATGATATGAGCGTTTTCACTGCCTGCTGGCTTATCGAAAACGAACGTACCGTGAGATGCAGTCACGTCGAACGTTAGCCAATCGCCGCCTTCTTTCGATACGGTAAAGTGTGATGGCAAAATCCAGCGTGGGTGAGCTTGTGCCGTTGTCGTCGCTGCTAGGCCGAATGCCATCACACCCGCTAGTGCAAGTGCCTTAATTTTTGTCTGTTTCATCATGTTAAATTCCATTATTTATAATTGTTAGCCGTGTCGCTCTATCTGAGCCTACGATGACGACTGTCTATTCTGTTCAGTTTGCTTTTGCTATTCGCACTTACTATTTAGCGATGTAGTTCAGAGTGATTTCGCCCGTCTCTTCTGTCGCCTTTAGCTCATAAGAAGCATTTACATCCGTTAGCGATACTTTTTGACGAAGGTAGTTACGGCCACCGTGTTCGCGAACAACTTCGATATGAACCGTGTATTCGCCTTGCTCTAGAGCTTGGCCGTCATCGCTCTTACCATCCCAAACGAAACGGTACTGGCCAGCTGGGCGCGTTGCAGAAGTCACTGCATCAACCAATTCACGATCGTAACGCCCAACTTTTCTCCACCAGCTACGTAAGTCTTTAAGCCATTCATCTTTACCGACCCAAAGCTCGATGGTTTTCACTGACTTTCGTTCGCTGTTCTCTACCCACACCGCCACATAAGGACGCGCGTACATAGAGGTATCAATCTTTGGAAGCTTAAAGTTCACATCAAGTTTTGCCGTATCAGGGATCGCTTGTGCCATACCTAGGCTTGGCAAAAGAGATAAAGCAAGAAGCGCCTTGCTCCAGTTCATTTTTTTCATGTTTAACAACCTTTTAAATCCGTTTAACCTTTAGTTCGTTCTTCAAGCTGATTCACTAAACTGACTCATCAGCCTAATTCATCAAGCTAACGAGGGGTTAAGGTACGGCGAAAAAATAGATAGCAAGCGAGATTGCAGACCCAAATACCGTCCATTTAATGGAGGTATTCAGTGTTTTTTTCTTAGGTAACAGTAAGCACACGCCTGTAAGTACAAAGAAGATCATCAGTAGCGCTGTGATATCGATGAACCACTTCCAAACTTCACCGCTGTTACGGCCTTTGTGTAGATCGTTCAAAAGTGCGATAACGCCGTAATTGGTGGTTTCGACTTCCACCATTTCAGACGTCACGTCAACGAACACAGAAGCGTTGTAGCCTGGTCCTTTGAAGTCCATAGACACTTCACCGATGAGCAACTCACCGCCTTCAATCTCGGCGTAGATGTCTAAACCTGAAGGGACGCCAGATAGGTTGGCTTCTTCAAACAGAAATGTCTCAAAGGCCGTTTCGTCGGCTTTTAATCGTCCGTCTTGGATTGAAAATAAACTTGCAGGAAGCGTTAACGTAGACCGTTGGATATTGGGTTGGGTTGATTCAAATAACTCAGGTCGATTAAGGGTGATACCTGTCACTGAGAAGAAAAGAACAACGAACAGAAGCGCCATTGAGATATAAACATGAAGTCGACGAGCCCATGATTGAACCGCCCTACTTTTTAACGACATACAAACCAATACCTATAAATTTTATGGCGACAATTTAGTTGATAATCATTCGTATTGGCATTCAATTTACATTGTTTACGTTTGCCGAGCAGCGTAAGGAGATTTACATAACATTACATGGGAAGTAATCGAACTGCTTATCTACTCTGTTAACATGTAAATCTTGTTAACGTTTAAAGCTGGCGGTAATAACTGTTTCAAACGTCAATCAAGGGGACAAACGTCAATCTGATTCAACCGAAAGATCATCGATAGAAAGCAATAGGTGGATACACCGTGCATTTAAGAAAGGAAAGCTGGAAGTATTTAGAACTGAGATCACTATCAAGATCATTAACATCACGATCTGTTCAAGAGTAGTTTAAGCTATTGTCTATAAAACGAGCATGGCGATACATGTTTAAAAGGATTTTGAAATGCGTATGATTATTTTAGCTTTTACCATGTTGGTAACGGCTTGTACTAGCCAGATTATCGGCACTGACGAACATATCGAGAGTTATATCGGCTCCAATATTGCCGACGCCCAAAAGTTGTATTTAACGCCTCACTCTCAAGCTGTTTCATTTTGGGAATCGCGCACGTTTGCTTGGGTAGAAACTCAAACCCCACTCAAGAATGGCGAAACACAACATGCTTTCAAAAATCCCTATCGTGACTGCACTATCAACTGGGTTGCTGACCAAAACGGAATGATCATCGCGGGATCGCACAGTGGCGAGATGTGTAGCCCTTAACTTTGCCTTTGCTCATACCTCGATCAAACAGCAAGGCCTAATGAAACACTAAGGCTCAATTTTATTCAATATATAAAAAAGGGTGTCATTTGAACGATCAAATGACACCCTTTTGCTTTTCTTGTTTCTAATGTGCTGTTTCTTGTCTTCTGTTTGCTATGAGCGGTTAGACGTTTCCGTTGTCACTTACCGTTCTAAGCTGAGTCAGGTATTTGATCCAACCTTTCGCCTCAGAAGAGGGCTCAATGTTGTTCGCACGCTTGGCTTGAGCAAGGGCGTTATCAAGATTCTTTAACTTGTACCATGAACGCACTTTCGCTAAAGCAACGTCGGCTTGTTTGTTTTTGTCTTTCACTTTGTCTAAAACAACCAACGCTCGGTCGTAGTAACCTTGCTGAACCAATAGCTGTGCCACATTCCAGTGGTATTGAGTGTCCTTTTTAGAGGCTAACGTCCACACTTCAATGGCATTGTCCCACTCTTTAGCTAGCTGCCAGTAAGTTGCTTGCTCAGCCAGAAGTTGAACGTCACTGTTCGCGTCATCTAACTTACTTATTTCTTCAGCAGCTCGCTCTGGAATACCTCGTTTGGCATAAAGCTGTGCTAATAAACGGCGATCCGAATTTTTAAGCTCAACGCCCTGTAAATCAGCCAGTGCTAACGTGTTCAATGCATCACGATTACGTTCCAATCTTAGCTGAATACCGACAAGTTGACGCCACCAGTTATCTTTCTCTGGTTGAAGTTCAATGAGACTTTCCAGTGTCGGAATAGACTGCTTCCACTGTTTTAACTGAAGCTGTGCGCCCAATTTTAGCGATAGAGGCGACAACTCTGCTTTTGAATTGAATTTGTCTCGATTACCGATGGCAACTAAGACTTTCGACCAGTTTTCAATTTGGTATTCAGCTTGTGCAATTCGCATCCAAAGCGTGTCTTTCTTTTCTTTTTCTGGCGCTGTTTTCACTAACTCGTAATAGTGCGGAAGCGCGTTTTTAAACTGCTGATCGTTCAACAACAAATCAGCCAGCATGCGCTTCGTTATCCAAGCTTGCTCATCAACCAGCAAATTGCTGTCGACCGCATAAGTAAGCTGCTTGATTGCCGTGTCGGTTTTGCCATCTTGCCAGTAAAACACACCCAGCATACGAGCTACGTACGCTTTGTCGTAGCCTTTCGAAAGCTCCAAGCCCGCAAGTACGTCAATCGCCTGTTTAACCTGTTCATCTTGAGCAAGCTTATTCGCCTTTTGAACACGAATAGCAGTATATTGAGTCAGCTCTTTTGCTTGTGTTGTAAGGGGCATTAACAACAAGCCCACTAATATCCATATCTGTTTCATCATTTTGCCAACTTAAACTCTAGTTTCACGGTTTGACCAACCTGAGCTATCGCTTTTCCATCGACGACTTTTGGTTGATATTTCCATTTTTTAAGTGCTCTCATCGCTTCACGTTCAAACATACGACGTGGGTTTGCGTCAGTGACTTGAATATCAACTGGGCGCCCCGTCTCATCGATAGTAAAAGACATAATGACATGACCTTCAGCGCCACGCTTAAGCGCCTTCGCTGGGTAACGAGGTTCTACTCGATACAGAGGCATTGCCTGTTGGTTCGACCCAAAATCAGAAAATGTCGGTGCGTTAATCGCTAAGCCATCAACCGATGTATTCAAATCCAATGACGGCAGTGAAGACATCGAATTCAGAGGCGTAACTTCAGCTTGTGACTGAGACGTTTTCGCTTCCGGTGGCGGCTCTGGCATTTCTGGTTTTTCAGGGACTGCACGTTGTCTTCTTTGGACTTCTTGTTCTTGTTCCACCATCACCATATTGAAACTTAACGTCTCACTATTATCTGGTGATCGTTGGTGGCCATTATCGACCATCCAAGCCATAAAAGAAAACAGAGCTAAGCCCAATGCGCCCGCTAGCGGTAAAGCAAGAAATAGGCGAATCATTTATGAAGATCCTCCAAGATCATCGCTTTTCAGCAGCAAGCGCAATGTTTTTAACACCCGCACCTTTAGCAGCGTCCATCACTTTAACAACCGTACCGTTGTAAGCGTGTTCATCCGCTTGAATAACCAAAGAAGCATCAGGTTGTTCTAGCAACAAGTGTTCTAACGTTGCTTGGACACGTTCAACATCAACAACACGTTTATCGATGAAGATGTCATTCGCTGAAGTGATCGCAACAAAGATGCCCGCATCCTTTTGGCTTACTACGTTAGACGCTTGTGGTCGATTGACTTCAACCCCTGATTCACGAACAAATGAACTGGTCACAATAAAGAAAATAAGCATGATAAATACAATATCAAGCATCGAAGTAAGGTCTATTTGAGCCTCTTCGTTTTTAGAATGACGTCGACCGAGTCTCATCGTTGACTCCTTAAAGATTTTTCTAATTTCAATTCTAAGCGGTTACACACTTTCGCTAAACGAGCGTGAACAAACATGCCCGCTAATGCAGCAACCATACCTGCCATGGTTGGCAGTGTTGCCAACGAGATACCTGAAGCCATCAATTTAGGGTCACTGCTTCCTTGAGTCGCCATGACATCAAAAACAGAGATCATACCGGTTACGGTACCTAACAAGCCCAACATAGGACAAATAGCGACTAACAGCTTAATAAAATTCAAGTTTTGGTTAAGCAAGATACTCGCTTGCCCTAACCAACCTTCACGAATGGCTTTAGCATGCCAAGAAGAGTGATCTTCTCTTTCATGCCACTTTGTAATCCAAACTTGGCGTTGCTTTGGAAAATAGAACGCTAGGTAAAGCACGCGTTCTACCACAAGCACCCAATACACTAGGACAACAGCGGCTAGCCACCACAGGACGAAACCGCCCTGCTCCATAAAGCTTGATAAAGACAGCAGCCAGTCACTCGTTAACCAACTTGCTGGTAATAGAGAACCCGACAAAATATCCATTACGCAGCAGTCCCAACTGGTGAAACAACAGCTTTTGATTCAACCGTCTTTTCTGCCTGTTCAGCAACAAGGCCAATCCCTTGTTTCTCAAGAATATTGCGAATGTTCTCTGATTGAGTGCTAAGAATGTTGTGTGCAAGTAGTAGTGGCATTGCAGCAACAAGACCAAGTACGGTTGTTACAAGCGCCATCGAAATACCACCCGCCATCACTTTAGGGTCGCCATTGCCAAACTGTGTAATCACTTGGAATGTTTCGATCATGCCGGTTACGGTACCCAACAAGCCAAGCATAGGTGCGAGCGCTGCTAGAAGTTTCAGCATCGACAAACCTTTCTCTAGGTGAGTCTGTTCATCAACGACCGCTTCTAATAGACGTAGCTCAAGTGCTTCAACCGTTTGGTTTTGTTCTTTGTTGTAAACCGCAAGAACGCGACCCAGAGGGTTGTCGCCCGCTTGTTCAGGGTGCTTAAGTTGTGCGCGAATTTTCTGACGAGCGATAGCCAAAGAAATACCACGAACCAATGCGATGATTAAACCAATTGCCAACAAGCCAAGAATCACTTTACCAACAACACCACCCGCTTGAAGGCGGTCAGTTAGGCTTGGTTCCAAAGCTAATTGATCTAGCATGAATCCACGGGAGGGATCGACTACCACGTTAGACACTTCGCCATTAGCTAATGTAGAAAGCGACGCCAGTGTTGGACCATTTGATGGCTGCTTCAAGTAAACAATCGCATCTTGGTGCTTAGAGTCCCACCATACGTAACCTGGTTCTGCAACCAAACCAATAGAACCTAGGCGATAAACTTCTGCACTTTCAGTTACTCCCTCATCATTAACAAGAGCAACAGTCGATTTGCTTATCTCCGAGCTCGCTTTGATTTGCTCCATCATGCTTAACCAAAGGCCTGTTAATTGAGACATCGAAGGCAATGATTTAGCGTCCACGATGTCATAAACAGTTTCTGTGTAAACAGCTCGATCGACATTAGTAACGGTGTCAGATAGTTCATGATCGAGATCTTTCGCGTTTTGTCTTACAACTCCAAACAACTCACCTAAGCTACCAGTCTCTAAACGCAGTTTCTCTTCTAAACGAGCCAGTTTATTTTCGTTATCACTGAATGTACTCGTTAGAACGTCTGTCGCGTTTTGAACCGATGTACGTTTCGCATCAAGCTGTGCTTTGATGGCTTTGAGTTCTTGTTCTGTCTTTTTGAAGTCAGCCTCACGCACCACGTTGTGAGAAGCTTGAGTGCGGCTTTCTGATTTTGCTTTATTAACTAGTTGAGCAGTCGTGTCTGATGCAGAGAAAGCAGAAAATGAAATGGACGTAATGCAAAGCAATGCTGCTAATGGCTTAAAGTTCATTACTTAACCTCCGCAACAGTCAAAGAAACAGGTAAAGTGATTAAGCTTGGAGATGCTTGCTTATTAGCAATATCGTACGCTTTGTCCAACTCAGATTTCATCGAAGAATCAAGCTCTTGCCATTGGGCGCTATTTTGGTCCCAAGACCAATATTGAGTACCATTCAAGTTACGAGCGACTAGTGAAATACGTCCAAGATGCAAAACGTCAACTTCAAGTACTTTATCTTTACTTAATTCGACACGGCTTGAATAAGAACTGAGCTTAATACCGTAATCCACTTCAATTTGATACGCCTCTAAGATACGGCGATATTTTTCAGCGTCGCTGACATCAGCACGAGTTATCATCGCTTTCAGCTTTTCAACGCGACGCAGACGGCTCTTTTTCTTGAAAGGAAGATCACTTTCAATAACTTCTTGGAGGCCATCGATCATCTTGTACATTAAAGGCACAACACCTTGACGCGTTAGTTTAATTTCATCGATCTGCCCTTCAATGCTCTGAGCTTCTTGATTCTGGCTTTCAACCAATGCAGCAAGGTGATCGTGATAGATTTCTAGATTTTTCACTTCTTCTTGCAGACGCTCAATCTCAGATTGCAACATTAGAGTCGCTTGTGAGCTTTTATCAATAACCTTTTGGCTCGAAGCCGACGCGTTATTGGTCTTGTTTTGAATTGATTGAGCTTGATCCAAGCTGTTTGCCATAGAAGACGTTGCAACCAAACTGATGGCAAGCGCTAGGCTAGTTTTTAAAAGATTCATAATTGTAGTCATTTACTATAAGAAGAAGGTCAAATGAGTTTTATTGATAAGCAGTCTCATTATCATTAAAAGTCACTCGCATTACTAGGGATATTTTTACTAAATAGCAGAATCACGAAAGGGGAAAGTCGAAACCTTCCCCTTAGTATTTAAGCTATCAATGAAACCCTACAGACAAATTAGTATTTAACCTGCAGTGTTGCCATGTAGTTGCGGCCTTCGCCAATGACTACACCGTCAGCATATACCTGACCATTGATTACATCAGTTGAGCCACCGCCGGCTAAGTAATCCGTATCAAATAGATTCTCAACATTAAACCTAACGATCATATCTAAATCAGCGTCATATTTAAGCGTGTATGCAACACCCATATCAACACGGGTGTAACCGTCTTTTTTGAATGTATTAGCATCATCGCCATAACGTGACCCTTCATAGATAACGCCAACGTTTACATCAGTCGCATTGGTAACAGAGTATTTAGACCAAAGGCTCGCTGAGAACTCAGGAACATCTGCTGGACGGTTACCAGCATAAGTTTCATGATTAACAATTTCAGCATCTAGGTACATAGTAGAGCCACTAAGTGATAGCTGTTCTGTAATAAAGCCCTGAGCTGAAATTTCGGCACCACGGTGATGTTGTTCACCAGATTGTGTCTTAGTGTAATCACCGTTCGACTCTTTAACATCAAGTGCGATGCTATCTTGGGTAATATCAAAAATCGCACCGGAAACGAATAGGCTGTTATCCATAAGCTCCCATTTCGTGCCAGCTTCGTATGACTTACCTACTTTAGCGTCAAGAAGTTCGCCATCATTCGTATAAGTTCGACGACCACTTGAAACCATGCCTTGAGGCTCGAAACTTTCAGAATAAGTTAAATAAACACTACCGTTTTCCGCTGGGTGATAAATAGCACCTAACTTCGGAGAAACATGTTCTTCTGCAACACCATTTGCAACTTTACGATCAAAACGCACGCCCGCTAAAACTTGCCATTGTTCATTTATTGAAATTAGGTCTTGAGCATAAAAACCCCAAGAATCATAAGAACTGAAAGTATGACGGTCATTGCTGCTCAACGTTGGTGTACCCACACTTTCACCAGGAGCAACATCTACTGAGTTATAACCCAATTGGTCGCGCTTGTAGCTATAACCTAACCAGTTTGAGCCAACCAAGAATTGGTGTTCCATACCTACCAACTCAAAGTCACTAACTACGTCTAAATAAGCAGTACGAAAACGCCAATTATCTTGACGATGGCTACCACCATGAGAAACCGTACCAGTTCCATCAGGGTTTAAGTTGTCGAAGCCCGGAAAGCTTTCTACATCAGTACGTTCAAAATCTTGGTAATTAAAGCCAGTACTCAGTCGAATTGAATCAGTAAGGTTAGCATTAACATCGATACCAACATTCTCTACGTCATTTTCAATCTCAGACCATTGAGCGTCCCAAATATGCTTATCGCTACCGACTTGTTTACCATCAACAAATAGTGCACCTGAGTCAACACTTCCATCATCATTCGTACGGTCGTAGTGAAGTGACACAAGTACGTCTTCTGTAACATCATAATCAACGAAAAGACCACCAACTAACCTTTCAGTTTGTGGCTTTGAACCATCACCATATTCGCGCCATGAGCTATAACTTTCTTTAGCTATAACGGTACGAGCTCGCAATGTCTGAGCTTCGTTGAGACTACCACTTACGTCCACTACTGTACGTGAGTGATCATTTGAACCAATATCTTGACTTACACTTACTTGAGTTTCATAAGTTGGTTTCTTAGCTACCATGTTAATCAAACCACCAGGAGCTGACTGACCATAAAGTAGACCTGAAGGACCTTTTACTACTTCAACTCGCTCAAGTAATTCAATAGGTTGACGGTAGTGAGACCAATGTTGTTTGCCATCACGAAGAAAACCCGAAGAACTTTCTAGATCGAACCCACGTAAAGAGAAACGCTCTCGGTTACGGCTTGTACCACCAGCACTAACACTTGCATCGTTTTGTAAAACTTCGCCCAGAGTACTAGCACGTTGTTCATCGATAAGCTGTTCATCAATGATCGAAATTTGTCCCGGAGTCTCTAATTGAGTCGCCTCCATGCGCATTGCTGTTGTGTTTGTGTCGGCCTTGTAACCGTAGTCACGACCTTCAACAACCATGTGCTCGTCTGTTTTTACTGTTTCTGCCAATACTGCTGGTGAAGCTAATACTGCGCCGATCACTAAAGCCAATGGGCTCTTTGAAAACATGTCCTTTACTCCGCTTTTATTCTTTTGTACGAGCACTTTGTTATTTATTCGATGTGCTCGGTTGAACCGTTTCCGGTACCACTGAATCATTTCGGGAGTGAATATAAGTGATAACTATTACCATTTGCATTAAATTTACATTCTTTGCATTCGTAAAGATTTGTAAAGCCCACTGAACGTACACTTTCTTTAGCTCAAAAAAATCAATTCAATACGTTAATTGAGCGTGCAGATCTGTAAACATGAATTCAACATTTCACTATAAGGTCATTGGTCTGATCAATCTAAGCAGCCAAGATCAATACAAATACTGTCTTGTCTTATTTACTACCTTTGAAACGACTGATTGATGTATAAAACCCTCGATAAATGTAAATAAATGGTGAATTATTTTGTTTTTATTTGTTTAATTTACACAATTATCAGTGATTCTGATCACATCTATAATTTCAAACTCATTTTTTGTTTTTCGATTTGATCAACCGACTGCTAATCTCCCGCTCACTTTGAAAAGGTATCAAAGTTATAAATAATAAGGAGTGTTCTAAATGAATACCAAGAAACCTATGTCTCTAACTGGTCGAGTTATCCTCGGTATGGTCGTGGGCATATTAACGGGATTTGCCATTCAATCCCTTTTTGCAGACAGCGGATTTGTTAACAACTACATCGTTAACGGACTCTTTGAAGTAGGCGGACAGATTTTTGTCGCCAGTTTAAAAATGCTTGTTGTGCCACTAGTCTTCGTTTCACTAGTGTGCGGTACAAGCTCTCTTAAAGACTTATCAACTCTTGGCCGTATGGGTGGCAAAACGCTTGCACTTTATATCGGTACTACAGCCGTTGCTATCACTCTAGCACTCACTATCGGTAACCTGTTCCAACCTGGAGCTGGTGCGGATCTTACTGCTGCGAGCTCTTTCAAATCAGCGGATGCCCCTTCTTTGGGCCAAGTAATCATCGACATGTTCCCAACCAACCCTATTCAAGCGATGGCTGAGGGCAGAACGCTGCAAGTTATCGTATTTGCTGTATTGTTTGGTATTGCAATCAGTGCAGCGGGTAAACCTGGCGAGCGTATCGCAGCGGTTTTCTCTGACTTGAACGAAGTGATAATGAAGCTTGTTGCTCTTCTGATGAACCTTGCACCTTACGGTGTGTTCTTTTTGATGGCGAAGCTGTTCTCTGGCCTTGGTTTAGGCGCAATTTGGAACCTGGCTGAATACTTCTTAGTGCTTGCTGGTACCCTACTTCTACACGGTTTGGTTACCTACAGCGCAATGCTTAAAGGATTCACAGGCCTAAGCCCAATTACGTTCTTACGTAAGATGGAAGATGCAATCATGTTTGCATTCTCAACGGCATCTTCAAACGCAACGATTCCAGTAACGATGGAAACGGCTAAAAACCGCATGGGCGTAGACAACAAAGTCGCTTCTTTCACTGTACCACTAGGTGCAACTGTGAACATGGACGGCACTGCTATCATGCAGGGTGTTGCAACGGCATTTATCGCACAGGCATACAACATCGACCTGACCATGGGTGATTACCTTATGGTTATCCTAACAGCGACATTGGCGTCTGTTGGTACTGCAGGTGTTCCAGGTGTAGGTCTTGTTATGCTAGCGATGGTATTGAACCAAGTTGGTCTACCGCTTGAAGGTATCGCGCTTATCATGGGTGTTGACCGCCTTCTTGATATGATTCGTACCGCAGTAAACATCACAGGTGATAGTGCCGTAACTATCATTGTGGCTAAGTCTGAAGGTTCTTTTGACGAAGCTCGCTTCAATGACCCTGCTGCTGGTGAGAAAGAAGAAGAAGTTAAGCTAACACGCCAACAGGCATAATCTAGCTTTTCTGTCGCTCTTACCTTCAAGCTAAGGCGTAATTAATGGCTATGCCTAGCTGATAATCAAAAGCGTATAAACAAAAACGCCACTGCTAATGCAGTGGCGTTTTTTATTGGGCTATGTGTCTAAGTTATATTTCTAAGCTATATTTCTGAGCAATATTTCTAAGCTATGTTTCTTAGCACGCTTTCAGTAATAGTTACCTATGGATCTCGACAGGTAATAACAAGAAGCTAATCAGCGATTGGGAACATAAGGTTCACTCTAAGCCCGCCACCGTCTCTATTCTCAACAGTAACCTGCCCATTCATCACTCCCATGGCTTCCTTCACGATCGCTAGCCCAAGACCGTAACCACCAGACTGTTTATCACGGGCTGACTCTATGCGAGTAAACGGATCGAAAATCCCTGCAATCTTGTTATCAGGAATGCCATGCCCGTCATCTTCTACAGATATGACACTGTAACGTTTATCGGTTAACAGTTCATAGGTAGTCACGACAACATGAGCATTCTCACCCGCATATTTGATCGCGTTACTGACCAAATTACCGATAACTCGCAGGAGTAGCCTTTCATCAACATTAACCATTGATGTCGGCGTCTCTAAATCACCAATCAAAGTTTGATTCGGTTTTAAATCATTTTGCATCTGCGCGATTAGCATCGAACAATAATGCTCAAGGTGCATCAAGCTTGACTTGGAGTCATAGCGAGACGTTTCTAGACGGCTGAATTCAAGTATCTCACCCACCAGCTTGTTCATCTCTTCTGTTTCATTTTCCATTCGTTCTAGCAAACCAATGCTTTTATCATCAACCTTGCCGCGCAGCAGGTGTAGTGCGAGGTTTTGCCTTGCTAATGGTGTTCTTAACTCGTGTGAGACATCACGAATCAAACGACGTTGCTTTTCAGCGAGAGACTTAATCTCTACCGTCATATGATCAAAATCATGAGCAAGTTCGTTGAACTCCCGCGTCGTGGAATTTAACTCAGAAACAACACTGACAGTGAAGTCGCCTTGCGCAAGTCTGCGGCTCGCTTCTCTTAATCTATCCAGCGGCTGCTGCAGGCTTTTCGCCATGATAATTGAGAACAGAGACAACACGATCAAAGCTATTACCGCTTTCAACATGTAAGAATATGGCGCAAAGGATTTAGCCGGGTGAAACTGGTGTGGGAGTTGGATAACCAGTGTTTTACCGTTATTGAGTGGCAGGCCGAATATCGGCTTACTCACACGATCACTAAGTTGGTGATCTAACGTTCTTAAGTATTTGAGCTTAAATTCAAAATGCGGGTGCATGTGACGATGTGTAACTGGTCGATTGTCTTTATCGATGACAAACAGATAATACTGCTGAGCATTGCCCCAATCCGCGAGTTCATCCATGTCCCCTTCTTCAATCAATACATTCGCTTGATAAGCAAGGTCGAGCATTTCCGCTTTAACCGATTCTGGCACTTTAAGCAGCGCTTTCATCAAGGCTCTTTCAGCGACACCTTGTAGGATCAAAATGCTAACTAAAATGACGGTCAGGTAACTGAATAATTGGAAAGTGAGTCCGTCTTTGCGCTTAGCAATAAAATCAGGGCAACGCAGCAGTTTTTTACTCATACTCCTACCGACTCTAGGTAGCTATAACCTTTACCACGAACAGTTTTGATATGTTGCTTCGACAAGCCAGCTTGAACCAATTTTCGGCGTATATTACTGATGTGCATATCTAAATTACGATCGAAAGGACAAAGCTCTTTCTTTAGAACATGGATTTGCAGGTCAGATTTTGAGACGACAATACCGTCATTTTTGACAAGATAATCAAGCAGATCTTTTTCAGTGCCCGTGAGAGGTAAACGAGATAGTTGTTCGCACAAACCGTGATTAGAGGAAGCTAAAGATTGTCTCTGGCGTTCAAAACCGACTCGGCGCAAGATCACCTTAATACGGGTTAGGAGCTCAGGAACATTGAAAGGTTTGGCGATGTACTGGTCGGCTCCAGCTTGGTAGCCATCCAGCATAGAGGCATCGTCGTTTAGTGCAGTCAGCATAAGAATGGGAGTAGCAAAACGCTGACAAATACGCCTTGCCACTTGAATTCCGCTCAAGTTTGGAAGCATTACGTCTAGTAGAACCAAATCGACAGGGTTCGATTGAATAAACTCTAGCGCAGATTCACCACAATGAACGGTATCAACGTGATACCCCTCATTTTCCAATACTTCACCCAGTAACTCACACAACTGGATATCATCATCAACAACTAAAACGCGAGACATTGCATACACCGATAAATAAGAACAGTTTGCATTCTAATTATCGTTATTATTGATTTCAATTATAAAGTGCGGGATTTCCTCTATAGAAGAAAATCTTTTTCAATCGGTACAAATTTTGAGGCAGAATCGATAAGATTTTGAGCAGTTAACCCCGGAACACCATACACTTCAACAGGTTTGCCAAAACGCTCTTTGATTCGCTCTACAAGGATTTCGAAATCACCGTCTCCTGATACCAAAACAATCGTATCAACCGTCTCTGCAAGTTCTATCGCGTCTAACGCAATACCCACATCCCAGTCGCCTTTTGCACTGCCATCTCGGCGCTGAATAAAGGGCTTTAACTTCACATTAAAACCCACACCACGAAGGATATGGTGAAATTGACGCTGCTTTGGATCTTGGCTTGAGATTGCGTAAGCATTAGCTGCCACAACGTTACGCCCTTCCGTGGCAACATACCAAAACTGGTTATAATCAAAGTTAGAACGGTATTTGTCGCGCGTTGTGTAGTAAACGTTCTGAACGTCGACCAAAATTGCTATGTTTTCCATAATTTCATACCTTTAGATTTTCCGTATACCCTATTCTATTCAACTCTAAAATGCGAGCCGCTTTCTTTAATAAAAATGAACTCATTAGCTATGCTTAACGTAGCTATTATTGGCTTGACGTAGCTATTATTAGCTTAACGTAGCTGTTATTGGCTTAACGTCGCTACTATTAGCTTAACGCAGCTGTTATTGACTTAACGTCGCTACTATTAGCTCAACGTAGCTGTTATTCGCTTCACTCAGAGCTTGTTTGAGTTTATCAAGGAAGGTGGAACATGCAGTACCGACAAATAATCAAATCATACCTTGGCAGCATCACTAATGGCTCAGTATTGCCACGTTGCTGCGCAGCGATAACCAAAGCAATATCCAAACCATTAAAAACTCTATTAACAAGCGCGGTTATGTTTATGATTCTGTCAGTCAACTCGTTACACGCTTACCCAGCCTACTCTCACTCCAAGGCCTTACCGCACCGCAGTGTGATCTATTTTGCGCCGAAGGAGGACTCCGCCGTCAAAGAGTTTCTCAATGAAGTGTTGATCAATAACTGTCAATTGGATGAACGAGACGTGGTTATCATAGTCATCGCGGAAAGCGGCTACACAGTCCCTACTTGGCTTGAAGAAGAATTTAACTTAGAGGCGGTAACCGACAGCTATGGAATACCGAAAGGCTCACATACTGCTGTTTTGATAGGTAAAGACGGAAAAGAAAAGCACCGATGGAATGGGAAGACTGATTGGAACCTTATCACCAACATTATTGATGAGATGCCTATGCGCCAAAAAGAAATGCAGCGACAAAGTAGCCGCTGCAGTATTTGATTCTTAGTCAGCTAAACGGTCGCTTAACACACTAACTTGTAAAATAATCAATTAAGCTTGCTTGTCAAACCAAGCCAATTTTTCATGAAGTTGGGCAACGCTACCTACCACAATCAATGCTGGGCTTTTTGCAACGCTGGCAAGGTTGGCTAGGTCACTCAACCCACCACGGAACACTTTCTGCTCTTGACGCGTACCATTCTCAATAATCGCAACCGGCATGTCTGCTCGCATACCGTTATCCAGCAAGTTTTTCTGAATGTTCGGGCTCTCTTTCAGACCCATGTAAAACACGATCGTGTGATTGTGTTGAGCAAGCGAACGCCAATCAATATCTTCGCCATCTTTCTTTAAGTGGCCAGTAATGAATTGAACGCTTTGTGCGTGATCTCGATGTGTCAGCGGAATACCCGCGTAAGCAGTCGCCCCTGCAGCTGCGGTGATACCGGGTACCACTTCAAATCTCACGCCGTTTTCAGCCAGAGTTTCACACTCTTCACCACCACGACCAAAGATAAACGAATCACCACCCTTTAGACGGACAACGTGCTTGTTTTCTTGTGCTTTGGTCACCAATAATTGGTTGATCTGATCTTGTGGTACACAGTGATGATCGAGCTTTTTCCCCACATACAGCATTTCTGCATCGGAGTTAGCCATTGCCAAGATATCTTTAGATACTAAGCGGTCATAAACGACCACATCAGCCTGTTGAATAACGCGTGCCGCTTTTAGGGTAAGTAAGTCTGGGTCACCAGGGCCCGCGCCTACTAATGAAACCAATCCCTTGGTTACTTCTTTAACATTCGATGACGATACTTCTGACATGCTGTGCTCCGAAGGTTTGCTTGTTTTATCTCAAGCTTCAATCTATGTGATAAGTCACTGTATTCATGATGACTTATCCAAATCCTTAACCCTTAGACTATCAGGTGTTGAGCTAAATATTCAGTCTAAATACTAACGAAGATAGAAGTAATTATAACAAAACAGTCTATTGCAGCTATTTTACTCAATAAAAATCAACGCATTGATGATGTTTAAGGCTTTCGAACTAAAAAAGCCCCAAACATGTTGTTGGGGCTCTTAATCTCATACTAAATTACGTTTCACCGTATTCAGAATTACTTAGCACCTAAAGAAGGAGCGGTTCTAGCGTGTGTTAGGAACAAAGGTACACATGTTAAGAACAAACCACCTACGATGTTACCTAGGATTGTTGGGATAAGGTTGAAGTTCAACCATGTCGCGATACCGAAATCAGCGCCTAGAATCATACCCAGTGGGAATAGGAACATGTTTACTACTGTATGCTCGAATACTAGTGCAAAGAAGATAAAGATTGGGAACCACATCATTGCGACACGACCAGACACTGTACGTGCTGTCATGTTACCAATCACACCTAGACAAACCATTAGGTTACAGAAGATGCCGCGTACGAAACACGTGATCCAGCCGTCCATACCCATGTTTTCAAAACCTAGGCTGCGACCAGTAGAAACAGCGATGAATTTCTGCGCTACTGCATTTGGTTCTAGAGAGAAATTACCCGTTAATGAGATAGCAACCAGTACCGCAACGATTAGAGAACCGATAAGGTTACCAAGGCCAACAATACCCCAACAACGCAGTACACGCCCCCAAGTCACACCTGGGCGGTTATCGAATTTCGCTAAAGGTGCAAGGCCGAATACGCCCGTTACTAAGTCGTAACCCATTACACTTAGAATCACGAAGCCTACTGGGAACACAAGAGCGCCAACGATGCCGATACCTGTTTGCACGATAGCCGTGATTGCTACAACAACGGCTAGAGAAAGAATGATGCCTGCCATTGTGCTTCGAATCAGAAGATCACGAGTACTCGTTTTCGTTTTCGCTTCACCCACATCGATCATCGTTTGAACGAATTCAGCTGGTTTAAAATCAGGAGACATAAGGTTGTCCTTAAAAAGTTAAAATTAAAAGTTAAAATCGGATAGGAAAAGGTTCTAGTTGCCGAACTAAGGCAATGTCGATAACTAGAACCCTTGATCTATCAAATCTTGTTACGTATTCGATTATGCTGAGATTTCAACAGCACCTTTGGTAATACGAGCTTTATACGCTTTCACGCTGAAGTTCTCGTCTTCCATGCACACACCTGTTGCTAGGTTAAAGCGTTGCTTCTTAAGTGGGCTCGCCACCCAAAGCTCACCTTTGTGCTCAACCGTTAAACCGCGAGATAAAACGTTTGATTGGAAAAACGGGTCAGTATTACTAATAGCGAACACTTCTTCGGCTTTAGTTGGGCGGAAAATAGCAACTTGCTCACCACCAACCAATGCACAAACACCGGTACCTGGAATAATATCTTCGATCTTACAAACTTTGGTAAATGCCATGATGTCGTCTCCCAATTAAACCAGTTCAACGTGAAGGATGTCGCCCTTCGCTTCTGGGTGTTTTTCTGTAAATGTTGCTGGGCGGTGTTGTTCACGGCCATCGTCAACAAACACAACGTTTTCATCACGGTCATCAGCATTGATGAAGTGTGAGAAGCGCTTAAGTTGAGCTTCATCGTTGATAGTGTCAGTCCACTCACAAGCGAAGTTACCCACGAGGCCAGCCACGTCAGCTTCAAGCTGGTCGTTAATGCCAAGTTTGTTATCAACAATCACTTCACGTAGGTAGTCAACGCCGCCTTCTAGATTGTCCATCCATACCGAAGTACGTTGTAGTGGCGCAGCCGTGCGGATGTAAAACATCATGAAACGGTCGATGTATTTCAGCAGTGTTTCTTGGTCTAGGTCGCTTGCCAGTAAGTCTGCGTGACGAGGCTTCATACCACCGTTGCCACACACATACATGTTCCAACCAGCGTCCGTTGCGATAATACCTAAATCTTTACCTTGAGCTTCAGCACACTCACGAGTACAGCCAGACACACCGAACTTCATCTTATGAGGAGTACGGATGCCTTTGTAACGGTTCTCGATCATCACGCCTAGGCCAACTGAATCTTGAACGCCGTAACGACACCAAGTTGAACCAACACATGTCTTAGCCATACGAAGTGCTTTTGCGTAAGCTTGACCCGTTTCGTAACCTGCAGCGATTAACTTCTTCCAGATTGCTGGTAAGTCATCTTTCTGAGCACCGAATAGACCGATACGTTGTGCTCCAGTGATCTTCGTATATAGGTTGTATTCAGCCGCAACATCCGCAAGAACGCTTAGAGCTTGAGGCGTTACTTCGCCACCTGCCATGCGAGGGATAACCGAGTAAGTACCATCTTTCTGAATGTTACCTAAGAAGTTGTCGTTGGTATCGTGCAGTTTTACTAGCTCAGGCTTAAGGATGTGGTCACCCCAGCAAGAAGCAAGGATAGAACCCGCTAGAGGCTTACATACTTCACAGCCGTAGCCTTTACCGTATTTCTCAAGTAGCTCGTCGAATGTTTTGATTTCTTCGATACGAATCAGGTGGAAAAGCTCTTGGCGAGAGTAAGCAAAGTGCTCACAAACGTCGTTCTTCACTTCTACACCCGCTTTTGCAAGTTCAGCGTTTAGCACAGAAGTCACAAGCGGAATACAACCACCACAACCTGTACCTGCACCAGTGACTGCTTTGATATCACCGATGGTATGGTGACCTTCAGCGACCGCTTGAGCGATCTTGCCTTTGGTTACGTCGAAACAAGAACAGATAACGGCAGTTTCCGGTAGTGAATCAGCGCCAAGCGTTGGTTTTTCACCACCAGCGTGTGCTGGAAGAATCAATGCATCTGGGTGTTCTGGTAGGTCAATTTCGTTCAACATAAGTTGAAGAAGGTCACCGTAATCAGAAGTATCGCCAACCATTACTGCGCCAAGCAGTTTCTTGTTGTCTTCAGAAACGATTAAGCGTTTGTAAACTTCTTGCTCTTCGTTTTGGTAAACGTAGCTTTTACAACCAGGAGTACGACCGTTTGCATCACCGATTGAACCTACTTTCACGCCCAGAAGCTTAAGCTTCGCAGACATGTCAGCACCTTCAAATGTGCTTTCGTTACCAACAACGTGGTCAACGGCAACTGTCGCCATCTTGTAACCAGGAGCCACTAGCCCGTAGAACGTTTGGTTCCAAGACGCACACTCACCGATTGCGTAGATATCTTTGTCTGTCGTTTGACAGTGATCGTTGATCTCGATACCACCGCGAGGCGCAATACCTAGACCCATTTGACGAGCAAGTTTGTCTTGTGGGCGAATACCAGCAGAGAATACGATGAAATCAGTTTCTAGCTCAGTGCCGTCTGCAAAACGCATCACGTTACGAGCTTCAGTGCCTTCAGGAGCAATTTCAAGCGTGTTCTTGCTTGTATGGACATTGACACCCATACGTTCGATCTTTTGACGAAGCTGATTACCACCTGCAAGATCAAGCTGCTCTGCCATAAGCTTTGGAGCAAACTCAACAACGTGAGTGGTTACGCCAAGCGCTTTAAGTGCGCCTGCTGCTTCAAGGCCAAGTAAACCACCACCAACAACAACACCAGATTTAGAATTCTTAGCGGTCGCTTCGATAGCTTTTAAGTCTTCGATAGTACGGTAAACAAAACAGTCTTTGCCTTCGTGGCCTTTAATCGGCGGTACGAATGGGAAAGAACCCGTAGCAAGGATAAGCTTGTCGTATTGAATTTCACGACCAGTGCTTGAGTAAACTGTTTTCTTTTCACGGTTAACGTTGATAGCACGTTCGCCGATCAGCATATTGATGCCGTGTTTCTCGTAGAAACCTTCTTTAACTAAAGAAAGTTCATCTGCAGTGTGGTGTGAAAAGTAAGAAGAAAGGTGAACACGGTCATACGCAACACGTGGTTCTTCACAGAACACCGTAATGTCCATGTTTGCAACATCTGTCTTCTCGACTAAATCTTCGATATAGCGATGGCCTACCATCCCGTTACCGATTACGACTAGCTTCATCTTGCTCATAAGAATTCCTGAAGGTTATATATTTCTTAACTACACGAATAATGAATTATGAAAGAAAATGAAAATATGATGTAAATCAATTACGAAAACGAACTACCCGAAAGGGGTAGAACAAAAGAGGTAGATCTGCTTATTTATCGAGCTAAGCAAACGAATAACCTTGGTTTTGATAGGGTTTAGCGGGATTTTATATACACTTTGGCGCACTAGAAAGAGTGTTGTAAAATTTCACAATAGGTTAGCAATGACGTAAGTAAATGACAATCATTTTCATTTACTAACTTAACACAACGTTAAAACTTACGTTAATTTCCAAATTCATGAAGAACTATGTGCAGTTATGAAAGGGTTTTGCCGAATGAATGATCAAAAAATGAACATTGAATCATAATGTCATCCATTTTATTAAATCCGAATCGTGACAAACAACTCGCAAAATGTCCTTAGATTATTAACGAGCCTTGAAGACAAAGCTTTCCCAGTTATCAAACTGTTAATTTAATTGATCCAGCACATATAGCGTTCAAATTCACCGAAGCTATATCAAATCAAGCTTTCAACCAAACGGTGAATAAATTAAAATTATTGGAAATAATTCTCATTTGATAGAGCCAACTACTATGCGTGTACTTCTACTGATCTTAACTATCATTGCCACTCCTGCACTTGCTGAAACAAAAGTCATCAAACAAGTGATGGACATGAATTCTGAAAACATCGACAAGATGTATCAATTCATTCCTGATTACGTAGAAATCGACCCTGGTGACAAGGTGCTTTTTAAAGGAACCGTTGGCTCTCATACTGCTCATAGCATTCAAGGGATGCTTCCTGACGGAGCTAAACCTCTTATGATATCCGGGTCAAACGCTCAGGAAGTCACTTTTGATAAGCCCGGTGTGTACGGAATCAAATGTAAAGTGCACCACAGACACGGAATGGTGGCGCTAGTGGTCGTGGGTGACCCAAATGTTAACTTAGAAGAAGCTCGCACTGCAGCCAAAAAACGTGTGAGTCGCCGAGCTCAGAAGAAGATGCAAGGCTTGCTCGATCAAGCAGAGCAAAAGGTTCAATAACCTTTGTCCCTACTTTTAAAGCACCGACTCTCCATTTGGTATTGAGATAGGAATGCCTGTCTGAAAACGGTTTTCGGGAGTCAGTAACAAGAAACAGCGCCGAATTAGCGCTGTTTCTTGTTATCTACTTAGACATGGTCAAATATTCCGCACTAAACGTACAAACATATCAAACTAGCCACCCCGTTCTGAATGAAACTCCGACAACCACAAACAAAATTGAAATAATAGTCACTGGCACAATGTGCAGCGCCATATCAACCAAGTTGTCCTTCGATAGTTTTGGAATCACACGAAAGCGTGCGTCTAGGGCTAGCAATACCGTCAGAGACAGCAACGTCAATTTAGCGGCAATGCCATGAGCCAATGGAATCGACATATCAAACCATAAGCTAACGTCCGGCAACATGTGATAAGCGAGCATCAACCCGGTCACCACTTGAACTACCAAAGCAGGCATTCCCACCTTTTCGTACCCTTGCTCGAATTCCAACAACATTTCTGGAGAACGGTGTTTCAAGACTTTAGGAAGGATAACGACGCTGAGAATAATGTGCCCTCCCGTCCAAATGGTGGCAGCCAATACATGCAAAACCAATAATACGCCAAACATAAACTTCCCTTACACAATGTTACGTGGTGCAAAGGAGAATCCTTCAAACTCACGCTTATATTTTGATTCACCAATTTTCTTTATTTTGGCGACGCCCATTTTGTAGTTGTAGTTACCACTGATTTGGTCAACTACCATTGTTGTTAAAGCATTCGCTGGGTTCTTCATGTCCATCATATTGCAATACAACACACCTTTTTTCGTGGCTGAGGTGACAATCGCAACGGCTTTAATCTCCGCGTAATCCAGTTGAATGTGACCATTTTTCATTAAGTTACTAAACTGGAAATCGTCTGATTCGATACCCAGAATCGTATCCTTAAAATTGGCCACCCGCTCCGAATACACCAGTACTTCATCTCCGGCTTCTATGCCCCGTTTTTCCGCATCTTCTGGGTGTACTTCAATCCAGTTTTCAGGCCAACGATGCGTGATGTAAGGCCTGCGCTCGGTATCATCAAACCCTGACTGCCAAATTTCGTTAATACGACCATTCGAAAACCATAACTCGTCCTGTTTTGGGGTAAGCCAAGCGTGGAAATCACTGAACAGATCCCAAGGGTGCTTTTGAAGATTGACCTTCCCCGTCTGACTATTAAATTGAGTGAGCTGTTTACGCATAATATTGGCGCCTTGAGGCCCATCTTGCAGCCCTTTGTCGACCAGATCACCCCAACTCATTTCAGTGTCATGTAGGCGCTTAGTGCCAATCAGCTTTTTGGTATCATAGTTATAAAAAACAGGCCCTTGAATCCCTTCAGTACCAAATTCAGCGAGCTTTTGATGAAGAGTTTTTCCTTCAGCATGTGCTGCAACTTTAATCATATTGAAATCTTTACGGCTACCACGGCTAAATCGTGATGACTCTTCAGCTACGTCATTTGAGTTTTGCCAATCAAACCCGTCGTACCCCATTCGCGAAGCCATTTGAGCAACGATCCACCAGTCTGGCTTAGCCTGACCCGGCGCATCAGCGAACTGTTGGTAAAGGCGCAGCCGACGCTCACCATTAGCACGCATGAAATCCTCTTCCCCCCAAGTCGCGGCCGGAAAGATGATATCGGCAAACTGTTTACCTATAGGATCACGTAAGTAAATATCTTGATTGATGACGACCATTCCACCAGAATCTGCACGCTTTTTGAGTGTATCTATAATGTGCTGTTTATCACGTCGCGTCGCTTGGTGAGGATTACGTGTGGTTAAATCGGTGAATTTCTCTTTCAACCCATAGCTGCCACACATAGCTTGAATCCATGTCGTACCAATGACATGGGCCATACGGGTATGCCCAGAATAGAGATATCTATCGGTGTCTATTGAGCGTCTGCGTCTGCCTGCGACTTTTTCAGGTGACTTGTTCCTTGGTAGTTTCCCACCGGCTAGTCCACCACGTTGATGCCCACCAAATCGACCAATCACACGCCCTTCTCGGCCACCAGTACCGATTATCGTTGCAAGGGAGGCGATGGCGTTGGTATTCCCGGTATTATTCGACCAATAAAAGCCCTTCTCTATACCAATTGAGGCTTTAACTCGTTGACCGTTGACTGGCATTGCCAACATCTCAGCGGCTTTGTGGATCTTCTCCACATCAATACCCGCTATCGAAGCGGCATACTCAGGTGCGTACTCTTTCTGCTCCAAATTCCATTGCTTATAATCATCAAAGCCATTCGTTTGGAATTTGCCCCAAGTGGTTCTCCATTGCCATGGCGTATTACGAGTACCCTGACCAAAACCTGAGCTCGATTCCCATTTATTATTGACCCAGTTTTCAATCCACTCATTGTCTTGCCAGCCTTGCTCTAAGATCACTCGAGCAATTGCACCAATCACAAGATTATCGCTACCGGGATTAATATCGAGGTGCAATCCACCTTGAGCTTTAAGCCAGGCTATTCCAGCAGTTTCACGAGGGTTCAAAATCACGGTTTTCATCCCACGATGCACCGCTGGCATAATAAACTGCGTAAAGATGATGGTTTTTGTCTCATACGGATCTGTTCCGCAGATCATCAAAGTATCTGCCGCGCCCCAATCATCATAACTTGGAGCAAAATTATCAAAACCCGCATCTCGAAATCCTGGGGTTGCGGTGACATCTGACGGCGTATCATGAAACGAAAAATTCGCGGTATTGACATGACGCAATGCATACTTTGTTATCGCATAGGTGTTTTCAATATACTGATAGGAATAGGTTTTTACGCAGTAACTGTTCGAACCGTGCGTATCAATCACATGACGGCCGACTTGGGCTGCTATATCCAACGCAAAATCCCATTCTACCGGCTGTAACTGACCGTTAATTCGAACAAGTGGTTGCTTCAATCGATCTTTGGTTGGTGTTTCTGGGTTATAAAGCTTTCTTGCGAGCAGTCCACCACGAACCGAAGAGTCACCGCCTTTATTGACGACCTGTATGTCTTTGTCTGCCACTACAACCACATGGTGTGGTTTGCCATTATGCGAAATAATATTATGTTGCTGTGGCGAAACCCAAGCTTGCAAAGCATGAACCGGGAAATCGACACCAAATGCATTTTCACTTGCAGCAGGGCCACCGGAAGGGCTACTCACGGGCCAGCGATAAACCTTATAACCACACGCAACAATACAATAGTCACACGCTGTTGTGATGACTTCCGCACTAGCAGGTGGCAGTAATGTACTAGTCGGTTGCAGATACTGGCTGTTTAAAGCTGATTTATCGTTTACAGCCAATTTATCGTTAAAAGAAAATTGAGTCATCTAGCTAACCTCCACATCGATCAGATTTTCCATTCGACCAAAGATCAACCCCATAACCCCGACCGCATAGATATCATCACCTTCTAGCTCCAGCAGTACTTGAGGTAAGCTCTCAAAGGCTTGACCAGAAACCATAATGCCATGACGTCGTAAATCAAATGTAGACAAGTGGAATGGACACTGCCCGACAATGCGATGCTCCCCTGTTGCTTTATAAGCACCGGTTAAAGGCCCACCTTGATGAGTACACGTCATCGAGTACGCCACAATATCTCGCTGTAACCCTATCCCACCGCCACATTCGATGTCGGATTTAACCAGCATCGCAATCGAGTTTTTTCCTTCATCTGGATATTGAAAGTGAACCGGAATGTGGTTACTGAGTTGACTTAACTTTGCGATTTTCTTACGCGGGTAACCGACAATACGACCTTCTACCTGAGTTTCAGAATCAGTCCCTGCAAATAAGGTCAGAGGAACCATAGAGACGGCAGTGGCTGCGCCGGAATAAAGTAAAAAATCACGTCGTGACATCATGCATTTGTTGTGTCGTTTACTCGAATTTTGCTCTGAGTTGGCGATCATTTCTCTGCTCCAGCAAGTTCTTCTTTAGTAAATAGCGGTTGGTATTCTGGAATGGTTGGCTCTTCAATAAAAATCTGTTCACCTGAAAATGCTTCGATAAAACTCAGTAAGTTTTTTTTATCTTGCTCCGTTAAACCGAGAGGTTGGATCAAAGCAGATTTGGTTTTAGGGTACCCAGTAGTGCGCCCGTCATCCGCCACACCACCTCGATCGTAAAAATCGATCACCGCTTCTAAAGTTGGAATAGTGCCATTGTGCATGTAAGGCGCTGTGTATTTTGTATAACGTAGGCTTGGCGTGCGAAACTTACCAAACATCTCTTTACGTTTAGCACGAAAGTAAGCACCGGGATCGGCCTTTGTAGTGCGGTACATCTCTTCGGTGACACCTTTAGAATAAAGCTCAAATCGAAACGTTATCTGTGCCAGTCCATCATCATTCCACCAAGGGCTTGGCGGCACGCCAATGTTGTAGAATTTCTGGTCAGATGCCAAAGCCCCGTTGTGACAAGCAATGCAATTCGCTTTGCCCTCAAACAGTGCTTTACCCTTCAATTGGGACTCAGACAAAGCGTTTTTGTCACCGAGTAAATAGTTGTCTATTGGTGTGTCACGTTGAATCATCGTACGTTCAAACGCGGCTATAGCGCGCCAAGCGTTGTGTATTTTCGGAGTATCATCACCAAACACTCGCTTAAAACGTTCAACATACTCAGGTACTAACGCTAAACGCGCTTCCATGATGTCATCTTCACCATTACCCGCGACCGCGCCCTTCGCAGCATCTTTGGCTTGCGCTTCCAATGACATAGCGCTGCCCGCCCAGAAAAATTTGTCATAATAAGCCGCATTAATAATCGTTTGGCTATTACGCCAATGTACCGTACCCGGATATCCCATGGATAAGTCATCAGGAAAACCCCAACCCTGAGATTGAATATGGCAACCAGCACATGGGCTAGTCGTATCGCCACTTAGCCGACCGTCATAAAATAAGATCTTTCCCAACTCTATTTTTTCGGGTGTTTGTTTATTATCCGCAGGCACAGGCACCTCACCTAGAGGCTCAAGCTGTACTCTTGCATTAACAACATTGGGAAGCCCCGTCATCCCAATAAGAATAAAGAGTGCTGCCTTTAATACAGAGCGCTTAGTTACGAGCATTTGACCAATCCTCCGTGTATTCGTAACCGAAGTCATAGTCTAACCATTCGTATTCTTCGCCTATAAGGGCGTCTCCAGATAACGATTCCAAAAAAGCCACTAGCGCCTTTTTTTCATAGTCCGTTAGGGAAAGCGTGGTGACTCGAGAGTCTTTGTTTGAGTCTTCGCCACCACCTTGATTATAAAATTCAACCACATCTTCAAGCGTGGCAAGCATGCCATTGTGCATATACGGCGCAGTTTGAGTGAGCTCTCGCAGCGTTGGCGTTATGAACTTACCGCGATCGCTACCATCCGCTTTATGAGTTTGAACATGCGCACCAACATCGCGCTTTAACGTTAAGTAATCTTGCACACCCATAAACATGTTGTAGGCAAGAAAAGATTGATGTCGCATTGGGTCTAAAAATATCTCATGATTTTCTGGCACTCCGGTATTGTGTGCCTTTCCATCCGAAAATAGAGCACCACGATGGCATTGGCTGCACCCCGCTTTGCCTGTGAACAGCTTTTCTCCCTGGCTCGCTAAGTCGCTAAGCTCACCCTTGTCAAAAGGGACGTTTTTCGAAGTCAATGTTTTTAGGTATTCAGGCAGAGCTTTGCGTACTCCGCCATTTGACGGTTCTCCAAGATTGGCCGCTTTAAACATCTCGACGTATATTGGGTCTTGTTTGAGGCGTTCCTGCATCAAACGCATGTCCATATTCATCAGCCAGTCTTCAGTGATATTCTCCCGCACCACATCGTTTAGGTTGGTGCCAATACGACCATCGTGAAACCACACCTCTTTATAGGCTGTATTAATAAGTGTTGGAGCATTGCGAAATCCATCACTCCCCGTATAGGCAGGACTCAACGGTTCAGGGTAAGAAAAACCATTAGATGGAATGTGGCAACTGGAGCACGATATCGAGTCGTCCCCGGACAAGCGCGTATCAAAAAACAGTCGTTTACCGAGTTCTGCTTGAGCTGGATCGACATCTAAAGGAGGCAAAGCAGCATGTAAATTCATCGTAAAAAAGGAGCACAATACTACGCAGACTTTTCGAGCGAAGCTTTGAAGTGTGGACTGTGCTCGTAAAACACTCATCGGCATTCCTTTTTAAGGATCATTATCAATGAAGCCTATTATTAACACGTGAAACATTAAAGATATGATTAGGATCATACAATTCGGAATGATAAGAGTTATTATTCAAACTTGTTAGTTCAGTGGTACTAAAACCTATGTCTCTCGATAAATTCCTTCTCTGTGTCGAACATACCTATCTTGCTGGGAACGTATCCGATCAAATTCTAGCAACTCAGTTTCTCGCTCAATTTTCGCAAACTAAACACCTCTTGCTTACAGGTTTAGAATCCAACGTTGTAGATGTTGTTATCACAAGCCTAGAATGTTTAGCTCAAGACAAGCATGCTCCTATCAAAGACATCATCCACTGCTTTCAACAGTGGGATGACAGCGAAGTAAAACTAGCCGCATTGAATGCTATTGAGCACAACAACGATTCAGAACAAGCGAAGGGATTATTGATAGACGTCGTTTGTGACGATATCGATTACTGGGAAGGTGAATGGAATGATGGTGATGATATCCGTTTGAATGCTGCACGTATTTTGGATAACCATGAACTTAATTTAGATTACATTCAAGCGAGTCGTTTACTGCCCCTGCTTCGAAGTGACCCTGAGCCTGATGTTCAGGTCAAACTAGTCTCAGTGCTATCGCGTCACTCACCGGCACTACTTAAAGAGAACTTTGCAGTAACGCGCACAAGTGATATGCGTATGTTATTGAAAAGCACACCGGATAAAATAACGTTATTCAAAGCCACGCAACACCAAGATCTACGTTGCCAGCAAATCGCCTTTCAACGCCTGTCTCAAATGAACAGTCGTGAGTATTTGCAAATGTTTTTAACTGGCCTTTCGCACTTAGACCCACTGATAAGACAAACATCTCTCAGTACATTGGAAAAATGGAATTACCAAGTCGACATTAAGTACCTTGGTCAGAACGACTTATTGCAAGAAATTCCAATCGATATCCTTTCGGCACTGCTTAGCGACAATCACAAGCAACAACTCGTGAATCAATGGCAAGATAAACGGCACCTCTCTCATTCAATAACGGCGATACTTCTGTTAATCTCGAGCTTAAACCCGCAGAGTAAACAAGCCCAACTTAGAAGCTTTATGTCAGTCTTTTATGAGAAGTTTTCGAGCTTAGACGAAGCGACTCAACTTGATTGCTTGAATGTTTTACTAAGTGACATATCACAAACCCTAAGCCTTGCCTTTATCCGTCAGCAACTGCAATCGGGCACTTGCAGCAATTCAGTGAGGCGACAACTCATTGATCACCTATCTCATACTCTAGCACCGAGTTCTCAGGCCTATCTAAAAGAGCTCATAGTCGACTTACCTGCAATTATTACAACCAATCAAACAGAAAGAGAAACGGCGACAACAGAATTACCACATCGAGAACTTGACGGTCCGAATGATGACTCTAGTGCCACACAGCCTCCTATCACTTCCACGCTTGATTCGTTGAGGCAATCAGCGCATTCAAAACCTTCAACAAAACATGCTCGAACCAAACGAGTTGCAATCGAAAGCTTGTCAAACCTAGCGTTAGCGATTGAATACTGTCAAGACAAGCAATATCTGATGGAGCTTTGCTCTATTGAAAAACTGACCAACCTATCCAACGCTGAATTTCACGCGCTAGTCATTGCCTTGCGTTGTCATCATATCAACTTGACTGACGTTGAGACGCCCTACTTCAACCACTCGGTATTAGATCTAGTCTTGAATGATGATTGTTCCAACCTCGAAAGTATCATCGATTGGCTTGGCATTCTCTGGATCGATCAACACCGTTTACAATTAATAGCCTCTGAAAGCCTCCCTCTACAAGTCTGTTTAGTGCGATATACCACTGACGAAACAGAATTACTCGGGCTACTAAAGCACCCTTATATTGGTATCCAAATCGCGGCGCTGAAGCAATTAAAACAGTCTGGTGGTTGCTCACATGAAGAGCTAGTTAGCTTGATCTTAAAAGAACCCGTACTTTATCCTCAAATCTCTCTTTTTGATGCCAATACAGTCTACAACGTACTTGCTGAGAAAATCCAAGGTTCACCTTCAATAGCTCTACAAGCTGCCCTTGCGTTTCTAGGTGCGACAGATATTGATATGACTCATTGACCAATGCATTAAGCATTAAGCATCAATTCTGGAATCCTATAATTTGGGGTAATGTTATGCCCCCTCAACCAGACTACGCTTAAATCAACCTTGCATCCTTTTTAATCACTTAACAAAATTAAATACATTTATAAAATATTTATGTAGCACATATTTGCATTTCTGATATATTTCTCAATCCGTAATGATAACAGTTATCATTACGATTCGAATTACTAGGGAGTATCAGGCAATGACATTAACAAGCCCTGCCAATATGGAACGTATAGACAATATGTACCAAGAGCATTATGGCTGGCTTTCGATATTTATTAGGCGCCGTTTAGGTTGTCCGGATACCACTGCGGACTTAGTTCAAGACACCTACCTCCGTTTACTGACTCGCGGAAAATTACCAGAATATAAAGATTCACGTAAATACCTGACCCATATAGCCAAAGGTCTAGTGATCGATTTGTATCGTCGGAAACGAGTTGAATCGGCCTATCTCGAACTGATCGAAAGCGAACCATTACAAATTACTGGCTCGCCAGAAAACCATACAATAGTAGTAGAAGCTTTAGTTGAGATTGACTCTCTGTTGCACCGGTTACCTATAAAATCTCGCCAAGCCTTGTTGATGCGTCAGATAGAAGGAAAGAGTTACAAAGTTATCGCAGAAGAACTGCAAGTCTCTATCTCTTCTGTCGAAAAGTATGTAGCTAAAGCCTTACAAGGTTGTATGCTAGCTATGTTAGACGATGCGTAATCCTATGCACAAGCTAACACGAGAAACCTTAACAGAAGCGTCAAACTGGATGGCTCGTCTATGGGCAGATGATGTCACACAACAAGACCAAGATGCCTTCCTTTGCTGGAAGAACGCTCATCCGCAGAATGCCGAAGCATGGAAAAAACTAGAACTAATACAAAGTAAGTTTGCAAACGTTCCTCAATCGGATATTAGCCGACAAATCTTGACTCCGAAGAAATCGGCTCTTTCTAGGCGAGATATGCTTATATTAAGTGGTCTTTCCTTCACTAGTCTAGTTGTTGGTATATCGACTTATCGAACAGCACCTAAAGGTGTTGAGTATGCAACTGCCACTGGTGAAATGAAATCAGTAATTTTATCCGATGGCACCGAGATCGCACTCAATACCGCTTCGCAGATCTATGTCGAGTTTAACCAACACCACCGCCAATTACATCTAGTTACAGGTGAGGTGTTGATTACAAATTCACACCATAGAACACCTCTATCTGTCTCGACTATTCAAGGTCGAGTACTACCTCTAGGGACACAATTCACAGTTCGCGAACATGATGCCGCCACCGAAGTGTGCGTTTACGAAGGAGAAGTGAAATTGCAACCGATGCTAGGAATGGGGACTTCCCATATTTTGGCAGGCCATCAGGCAAGCTTCAACCGACGTACAGTTTCCAGTATTGAAAGAAATAAAAGTACCGGAGCACTGTGGTTATCTCAAAAGATATTAGCCGAAGCTACGCCTTTAATTGAGTTCATAAACGAGTTATCTCGGTACCGTCGTGGAATACTCAATATTGACCCTTCATTGAAAGATTTGAAACTGACCGGTATTTTTTCTACGAGCAATATCGACCAAACACTATATAACATCAGTCAGATCTTACCTATCAAAATTCAATACCGCACACCTTTATGGGTCACCATTAAACCTAAATATTGAAACTAAATCGTATAAACATTACGGATTTAAATTATTCATCCGGTGTATCAGACAGTTAAGCGAGTCTAAATACCAATAAGGAAATAATGGTGCCGTATAATACACCACGTCAGTTGCTCTCTGTGTTCATAAAAGCCAACCTTGGTGTGGCGGCGATAATGCTGCCTTACACCGTAATGGCAGATACATCCCAACAATATAATATACCAGCAGGAACTCTTGATAGCGTTCTTAACCAGTTTGCGGTTGAGTCTGGGGTTGAGTTCTATCTCAATTCTTCTCTTTCAGAAGAACTGTATACGCAAGGTTTAACTGGCGATTACCAGCCAGAACAAGCGCTGAATATTTTACTAGCAAATACGGGGTTAGATGCACAGAAACAACCTGATGGAGTGTACTATGTTTCCCCTTCATCTGATGAAATGACACTTAATGCCATTCAAGTAAGAACTCACTTTGAGGATGCCTACCAGCGTGATCAAGAAGGTGAAATGGCCGTATACGATGCCGACGTTGCCACGGCCTACTTAGGTAAAGAAGAAATCGAACGTTTCAAAGGAACAACAGCCGCCGACTTATTTACAGGTGTAAGCAATGTTCACAGTGGCGAGTCTCGAAACGGTGGAGGAAGTATAGACCCCAACGTTCGCGGTGTGCAAGGGTTTGGTCGTGTACCTGTCGTGATTGATGGAACCGAGCAAGCCATTTCTGTTTACAACGGTTATCGCGGCTCTTCAAACAGGAACTACATTGACCCTAATCTCATAGGTAGCATGAAGGTGTACAAAGGTGCCCAATTGAGCTCCGACATCAATACCTCTACAGGTGGTGCTGTTCAAGTTACGACATTGCAACCACAAGATATAGTCCCTGAAGGTGATGAATTTGGTATAGAAGTCATTACTGAAACAAGCAGTAATTCAGTTGCGCCAAACAAAGCGCGCTTGCATACGGGAAAGCGCTGGCAAGATGTTCCAGCTTATGCAGACATCGGGGGGGTACCACTTTATGATGATCCAGAATTACGCTTCCAAACTCGTGATAATAAAAGTAATGATCCTTTTAATGGTGAAGATATCGCTTACCGCCTTGCTCTCGCCGGAATAATACCAAAATTTGAATGGCTTGCCGCTTATGCTTATCGTAACCGTGGTAATTATTATTCTGGCACCAACAAAGACGAGTTTTATTCCAAACCGTCAAGTGAAGGTGGTGAGAATATAATCCAAGGTCGTAACCCATATTTAGAACTAGAACATATGGCTTTGGTACATAGGCCTGGGCATGAAGTACCTAATACATCCTCTGAAATGGAATCGGTACTGGTTAAAGGAACGTTTAATTTTAACGATTATTATAAATTGCAATTCAATGCCCGATATACAGAAAGTATTCACGGTGAAATACTCGCAAGTCGTTCAGATTATCGAAATACAAATGGATTACCTCAATGGCCTTTAGCCAATGCAAAAATGCAGGCTTATAGCCTAAAATATCGAGCTAACCCAACCAACCGCTTTCTTGATTTAAGCACTAATCTTTGGCTTACTAAAACCGATTCAAAAAGTAACACTGGTTATGGCTTTCCTAATTTTGTCAACAGAAGAAGCGAAACACCTGATACTATCATTAACACTTCAACCGTAAATCGTGATGAAAGTCGATACGGGTTTAACTTCAAAAATAAAATGCTATTAAGTAGCTCACTTGATCTGACCGTTGCTGGTAGCTATCAAAAACATGAACTTATGCCCAAAGAAGGGCTCGAGTACATGATTAACTTTTACCAAGGCGCGGTAAGAGCAGGCGAACGTGAAGAGTACAATGGCTCAGCCAAAGTCGAATGGCGACCGTTAGACTCACTAATTCTTAATGCTGGTGTTAGATACATCTCATACAACTCCACAGATTACTACATAGAAAACCGAGTCAACGCAGGTGACATTTCAAGTCTAAAAGAATACAAAAAAGATGGTTACCACCTCAGTTACCAAACTTTAGAAAACTATGCGGCAGAAGAAATCGCCCAAAACGTTGCTAACGCAGAACATGAAGTGCGAGTAACATTCAGCAAAAGTAACATCACTCAAGAAATAACACGTTTAAAAAATTTAATCTCTCAATTCCCTAGTCAGGCAACTGAAAATAAAGCATCTCTTAAAACTAAGCAGCAGGAACTAGCTAACTTTGATTCGCTACTCGCCTCAAAGATTCAGCAAGGAACTAATGCAGCTCAAAACCAAACAACTTTCATCGAAGAACATTCAGCCGATTGGCTAGTAAATAGTCGCAATGATTTAAATCTAGCTAATAATGCTTGTAAAAATGCAATGCAAAAAGACAATTATGTTAAAGGCAGCTGCACTGCAAAAGCTATTGAATTAAAAGAAGTTTACAACACCGATTACAAAAATAGCGGAAGTGGCTGGATGCCCTCTTTAACTGCGACTTGGTTATTCAATGATAATAGCCGTATTTATGCCAGATACGCTGAAACTCTCCGCTTCCCTAGCTTATTTGAAAGTACCAGTGGCTTTAGTGGTAATCCAAGTGCCTCCGCTCCATTACAACCCGAAAGAGCACGTTTATTCGAAACGGCCTACGTCCATTACTTCGACAATGCCAGCGCTAAAATCACCTATTTCGACCAGATCATTGAAAACGTTATGGACCGAGATAGAGACAGTTTTGCGTTTGCAAATTTAGACAGCCAACGCACCAGCGGCATAGAATTAAATACTCATTATGACAATACCGACTATTTCGCCGATGGGTCTTTTGCCTATAATTTCCGCAATGAAGTTTGTGATAAAAATACAGCAGCACAACTCTACGCATACGACACGATTAAAAAAAATACGCCTTCGGATGAAACATGTGTTCGAGGGGGCTTTTCCAAACAAAGCTTCCTAGCCGCTCATGCGGCTCCTGAATACACGGCCAATTTGTTGTTGGGGGCTCGTTTTTTCAACCAAGATTTAGAAGTAGGTTTTAGGACCAATTATGTTTCAGGCAGCCATGATGAAGATGTAATAAAACGTACCGATGTGACAACTTACGATGCTTATATGAAATATAAATTCACTGAAAAGATCGCAGGCGAACTCGTGGGAACAAATCTGTCAGATGTTTACTACCTAGAAGCAGGTTCTGTTTCCGGCATGCCAGCTCCAGGAAGAACTATCGGTGTAAAACTAAGTGGAAAGTTTTAGATGCCATTTAGTTTGCCCTTGATAACTTAGCCTACTTTCCTAACTTCATCCTGCTCTAGTTACTAAATAAGTAAATGGATAGATAACAAAATAAAAAACGCCTTAAATTGGGCGTTTTTTATTTACGGATTCGCTCAACTCAAACGGTATATATATGAAACTAAAAATCAGATATGGCTACGAACTGAACCAAACTACGTTCAAGTAGCCTTCAGCACAATTAGGATGAAATACATGAAGTCGAACTTTAAATGGACATTACTTGCTTTAACTATTCCAACTTTAATCGCATGTGGTGGAGGCAGTTCAAGTTCAACACCCGCAGCGCAAGATCCTTTGGGTTTAGCGGTGATCTCCGCGCAAAGTGTCGCGAAGGTTAACAGTCGAGTTCGAGTTGATGGGCTTCAGAGTGAAGGATTAGATGGAGAATCTCTTAGCTACCAATGGGAAATCAGTAATAAACCGGAAGGGAGCACAGCTTCACTTAATAACGCCAATGCTGTCTCTCCATACTTCACTCCGGATATAGCTGGTAACTACACCTTAGATTTGGTCACAAAAAGTGGTAGTAAAGACAGTGAAAAAGTCTCTTATGTAATCGATGTAAGTGATGCGAGCACTAATACGCAGCCGATTGTCGATCTAGATTTTCCTGACAGTGTCGCTATTGGTAAAACCGTCGATCTACATTCACAAGCTTATGATGCAGACGGTGATGTGCTGACTTACCAATGGGCACTACTTTCATCGCCAAGTAATGCCACAATGAAATTAACAAACAGTGCCACTCCAACAGCAAATCTCCTTTCCAACACTGCCGGAGATTACCAATTAAAGCTAACAGTGAGTGATAGCTACGAAACAATATCTGAAGAAGTGACTGTTTCATATTCTGCTGAAAATGTAGCGCCTAAAGCTAGCGTAAAAAACAAGCAAACATTTGAATTAGGTACAAGTGCACTGCTTGACGCAACAGCAAGTACTGACGGAAACGATGACCAAATAACCTACGAATGGAAAGTGGTTTCTCAACCAGAAAACAGCACGGCAACGCTAAGTAGCACAACAGATGAAAAACCGAATTTTACCCCTGATTTAATTGGCGACTATGTATTGTCCCTTACCGTTTCTGATGGCGAATTAACCAGTAAAAAAGAGTACATTCGTTTATCTGCAACAGAAGTCGGAACCAGTGACCTTATTCTTAAGTATGCGGAAGATACCACGGCTAGAGCATGGCCATTTGCTGAACAATTCACTTCGAATATTTCGACTACGGGCGATGCACCAGCTCATGTTCTACTAGGCACTTTTAGCCTTGAAGCTGTAGGTAAGGACTATACAATTAATGAGACAACCGCTATCGATTATATTGGTAATGTTGATGCGGTAATGACAGGAATGAATGCTGGTCAGGTACTAAATGCTGGCGATAAAATTAACGTAAAAATGTGGGCAGAGCCAACCCAAGGTCAATTATCAATGATTTCATATGGTTTCATTGTTGATACAACTTTAGAGCAATATATGGGACTGGGGTATATGTATACTTCAACGGCTGAATAATAAGAACGTAGTTGCTTGAAGCTGATGCTATAGCATTATCGCTAGGAATAGAGATAAGAACAACACTATTACGTTTTAACTATGTTCAAGAAACTCTTAATTCGTATCATCGACGATATGATGAGTTCTATGAAATGTTCAAATCCGAGTGTCAGAACACTCGGATTTTTCCTTATTCAATTAGACAGACTCTATTACTTAGCCTACCCCTCATTCAAAACTCAGGTTTTCCTTTAAGGGTTTTCATAGTTCGTTCGGTGTATCGGTTAGGACATCATTACAACTTTCAAAACCGACTGGATAAACGATGAGCGTATACCTCTTTGTATTCCATTCAAGATTTGTATCAGGAATTATAAATGCACATTAATTTTCATTGGGCACCCATCTTATTGTTTGCTGCGCTATCAACAGGCTGTAACAGTGGTGGGGATAGCAACACTCCAAGTACCGACCCAGGTTTACAGAACAACCAGAGACCGATTGCGATTGCAGGCATAAATCAGCAAGTGAAAGAAGGCGATCGGGTACAACTCGATGGAACCTCAAGCATTGATTATGATAAAGACGAAATTACCTATCAATGGTCTTTGAGTTCAACCCCGCTTCAAAGCCTAGCGGAACTGTCTCAGGTCGATGCAATCAAGCCCACATTTATAGCAGACAAGTTAGGAACCTATGTTGTTGATCTTGTCGTTCATGATGGAACCACCAGCAGCCGAACCAACCAAGTAAAAGTTGTTGCGGTTTCTGATGGAGAAAACTCACCACCGACGGTTTCGATATCTCGGGACCATTATCGTGCTAATCTAATTGATTTTGTTACGATTTTTGACAACGCAAGCGATGCTGACGATGACGAGTTAATATATCGCTGGAAAATCATACAACAACCAGAAAACAGCAACCCAAGTCTGGATAATACTTCTTCTAAATATCCAAGGTTAACGACAGATACTATCGGCGATTACATTGTGGAGCTTACTGTATCCGATGGTTTGGCATCCGCCAGTGATACAGCCACTGTTTCTTTCTACTATGAGAACGTCCCACCAATTGTTAGAGGGACAGGAAGCCCTATCGGTGCCATTGAAGGCATGACCATTCCATTAGACGCAAGTACAAGCGAAGATCCAAATGGTGACCCGATCACTTTCCAATGGTCATTCATCTCAAAACCTCAAGCATCAAACACTGTCATTGTTAACCCAAGCTCACCAAAACCTCATTTTTTAGCAGACGTAGCTGGTGACTATGGCATTACTGTCGAAGTCAGTGATGGAGAGTTGTCATCATTTCCATCAAAAGCTGCCTATGTGCGCGTGGCTTCGCTGACGGGCCCCCATGCAAAGGTAATGATTGATGATGACCCCAACCCTGTTCTATTACCGTATCGCAATACATGGACCATTGATAAGACACAAGATAGCGGTGACCTCCCAGACTATTATGAACTGGGCACTTATACATTTGAAGCCGTAACCAATGACATCACTCTAACGGTTAGTACCCTCCGAGATCGATCGAATACAGTACAACCAATAGCTCGAACCCCCTTTGGTGAATTAAAGGAAAGACAAATATACGTTATTCCAGCTGGCACAAAAGAAGTCATTACAATCCTTTCCCCTCCGACTTCAGGTCAAACCACGGATATAGGCCTTGGTTTTGCATGGAGCCTCTATGGCTTGGGTGATTACAGTCCAATCCGAAGAGCGGGTGGGAATTACATATTCACCAGTCGATAGCCAATATATTTACTTAGATTTATCCATTCAACAAAGCGCTTATGAACTTAGGCGCTTTTTTTTTATTTTATATTTGTTTACGGGTTTGGACTTTTACTTCGGTGTATTTGATGAAAGCAAGTGAGATGTCTGTCGCGCGCACCGGGCAACTGGCTTGATTTCAATCATTTAAAATACATTTAAAAGGAATAGAAAATGAAACCAGTTCAACTTTCATGGATCGCAGCAGCATTTCTTGGTCTAAGCCCTGTCGTTCAAGCCGGTTTTGACGGTGCTATCAGCGACAATTCACTTCGCCAAGTTGGTGAATCAGAAGTTTATGTGCCATTTTTCCACTCAAAAGGCAAAGCAGGAATCGGCAGTGCTACTGGTAAACGCGTCGACTTCGACGGCTTAGCTGGAAATATTTTCAGCAGTAAAGAGCGAGACAGTGTTCATACATCAGGCAGTAAACACTTCAGTAACTCTCACTACAATTTTGTACAAGTTGCGAACCAAGACATTTGGTTTGGGGAATGGTATGAAGGCAACCAAGACGCAGATTTCAATAACCGAACGGTTTACTACGTAGGGAACGATGCAGGCACAACAGTACCAACTAGCGGAACTGCAACTTACAACATCACAGGCATTAATAAGTTTAGTGGCAGCAATAAATTGTCTGGTACATTCAAAGCCGATTTTAATAGCCAAACATTAAAAGGCAAAATTTCTAATGCAAGCCTAACTGTTGGTGTGAATAGCACTATTGACTCTGCAACGGCGTCGTTCAACGGAAGTGCAACCGCTACACAAGCTGGTTCTGTAACCCAAGGTTCATCTCAAGGTCACTTCTTCGGTGCGGATGCCGCATCTTTAGCCGGTATCGCGACATTCACTAGTAATAGTGATCTTGATACTGCCTTTGGTGGTGAAAAGCAGTAAAACTTTAGCCTAAACCAAAGAAGCAGCACACGCTGCTTCTTTCTTTTTCATCTGTGCTTCACTTAAAAGCACTCGCGCATTAAGACACCCATGAAGTTCAACCATTCACAACGATTATTCCTACCGCTTATTTCTTTTGTTGTCATTCCAAGCGCATTAGTCAGTTTGCCGAGTGTGGCATCTAACCCTGATACTAGCCTTCGAATTGAACAACAAGATGCGCTATCGGCAGTCGAAAAAGAAAACGCCATTTTAGCTGAAGAGCTGCAAGATGAAGAACAGCGACAAAACGCGCAGCAATCATCTTCTAATTTAATTGACCCTTCAATAGCGGATCCTGAGTCAACGTTCAGCATAGATCTTTCGGATTCAAACCAAGTCGCCCAAGCCTTGCACCTTTCTGCTCAGCAGCATAATTGGGGCTTAGCTCAGCAACTACTCAGCCATTATCAGCTATTCGATAACGCAGACCCGCTGCTTATTCATTATGTGCGTGGTGGTATTTATCGTTCACAAGGTGACCTAAAACGTGCACAAGAGGAATACACTCAGTTAATCACGTTACAACCCAACTTTATGCCAGCGCAATTAGAACTAGCACGCGTTCTATTCGAAAACCACAACAACTCAGAGTCATTAGAATTATTCAAACAAATTGAAGCTTCACTCCCATCTAACAACCCTCGAACTCAAGGTATTCAACGAACCATAGATGTATTTTCAAGTGCGCTTAAAGCTCGTGATGACTGGGGCGGTTCCATTAGTTTCGGGCCATCGTTTAATGACAATCTAAACAGCTCTTCCGAAAGCTACACATGTTTAGTTCATAGCGATATTGGGCAATGCATCATCGATAGAGTCACCCCAAAAAAGCAACAGGCTTTTGGTATCGATTATGAAGCGAGCTTAAATAAACGAACCTCACTCACTGGTCATCATGGCGTTTCTTTTAGTGGGCTTACCTACGGCACTCGTTATTCAGGTCAAGACGAATATGATGAGCAAACCGTAAAAGCGAGCTTTGGGTACAGTTATCAGAGCCAAAGAGATCGCGTGTCCTTCGCACCACAATTTGAGTTCAATACGTTTGCAGGAAAAAGCCTGTATTTAAGTTCTGGAATCAAACTGGATTGGTTCAAAACCGTAAACAAACAAAGTGCATTTAAATTCGAAACCAAAGCTGATTATCAAAACTATCAACCAGGAAAACTGGATTATCAGTCTGATTGGCAATTCTCAACCTTGTTCACTTATTGGTATCAATTACCTGAAAAATGGTTGTTATTTGGAGGCTTGGACTGGACAGATAAACGAAATGATCAACAAGTTCATGCTTATACTTTGTCTGGCGTTCGACTTGGGGTTAATAAAAACGTCAGCCCATGGTTAGATATCAGTCTATTTGCTTCTTTGAGAGATCGCCGATATCAAGATTTCAGTGCTTTACTTGGAGATAAGCGACATGACAGAGAACAAAATTACACCTTAGTCATTCACTCACCAAGTATTGAGTATTTAGGCGTGTCTCCCACCCTTAGCTGGACTCATAAACGAGTGAAAAGCAATATTGACTGGCTTTATACTTACCAACAGAATGAAATCGGCTTAAAGCTCATTAAACGCTTCTAGATGGAGAGAAATTCACACGTAAAGGAAATATTTCGACCGTCTAAAAACCTTTGAGAAATAGAGTGTTCGAAAGATTGATTGATTGATTGATTGAGTAAAATAAGCGCTTTTAAACCATACAAAAAATTTCTTCATGTTTTGGTGAATACGAGCCTCAAAGGTAAAGATTATTTTAAATTCGATAAATTTTAAAATAATCTTACGGCTTTATCATTCTCATTCGGTATCCCTTTCAGAACATACTGCAAACCTTCTTTGCTAATACTTATTACCTAATGAGCAACCACAATGAATACGCTTTTTTTTCGCCTAATGTCAGTGCTTTCCGCACTGGCCATTACTTCGCAGGCTAACGCGACAGCAGAAACATCTCAAACATCTGCACTCTCAGCTTCTTCAACGACAGCGTCGTCTCAATTACAAGTAACTCAGCCACCACCAAATGAAACCTCAACTAACACATTGTTAGATCAACCCTATCTTGATCACCCCATTGTCGAACAACAACTAGCCCCGCCTTCAAACCCTCTAATTACACACGACTTTTCCGCTCTGGGCATGTACCACGCTGCGGATTGGATAGTGAAAACAGTTATGATCTCTCTTCTAATTGCGTCTGTAATGAGCTGGGCTGTTTTTATAACCAAGCACGTCCAATTATCCCTTGCGACTAAGCGAACGAAAAAATTACTTGCTACACTGGTAAACAGCGAAAGTATGATGGATGCGGAAACCGCCATAGCTCACCACAAAGCGAATGAAACATCGTTAATAACCGCGGTTCAACATGAGCTTTATATGTCCTCCCTTGGCCACGCAACTGGTGACGGTATTAAGGAGCGAGTGCAGTTGCGACTAGAGCGAGTTCAAACTGAACTCGGTCGCAATATGACATCGCTTACTGGTATTCTTGCCACTATAGGGTCGATTGGTCCCTTTGTAGGTCTGTTTGGTACGGTATGGGGGATCATGAATGCCTTTATCGGAATAGCAAAGTCCAAAAGTACTACCTTAGTTGTTGTAGCCCCAGGAATAGCAGAAGCTCTACTTGCCACGGCAATTGGACTTATAGCAGCAATCCCCGCTGTTATTATGTATAACTACTTCACTCGGTTTATTGGAAAGTACAGAGCGTTAGTCACAGATGTGTCTACAGCGAGTATGGTGTTAGTCAGCAGAGAGCTCGATAGAAGAAACAGCGACAATGAAAGCAACCTTGATTTAGATGTAAAAAAGGTAGGTTAATAATGGCTTTTAAAACCTCTGCAAACAATGATGAAATGACTGAGAATCATGAAATAAATGTCACGCCTTTAGTCGATGTGATGTTAGTGCTACTAATCATAGTGATGGTCGCCTCACCGCTAGCAACAGTTAATGTTCCCGTAGATTTACCGTCATCCTCAGCAACACCTCAACCACCACCAAAGAGCCCCTTTTATTTAACGGTACAAGAAGGGTTAGTTTTAACTTTAGGTGAAGACTTAACGGTTCCATTGAGTCAAATAAAGCCCGCCTTGGATCGGGCCTTAAAAGGGCAAGAAAAACGCATCTACCTCCGAGCAGACAAAGAGCTCAATTACCAAGATTTAATGACGGTAATGAATACACTCGTAGCGTCTGGTTATAGCCAGATAGCTCTAGTTGGTGTCGAATCACCATTGGAACGACAATAATGAGCTTATTGGCAGACCCTAACTACAGAATGATTGAACCTCGAAATAGATTTCTATTTTTTGGGTTGAGCGGAAGTATCATTCTACATATATTGTTTGTTGTTGCGTACATGTGGACCCCTGAATACAACTTTACCCCTCCAGTACAAGCAGCCCCAATAATGGTGAGTATTGTAGGCCCGTTAGCCGCCAGTAAGCAAAAATCAGAAGACACTGACTTAGGTGAACCCCAGCAAGAAATCATTCAACAAACGGTACAGGAGATGATAACGCCAGACCCCAGTTATGCACCAAAAGCCCCTACTCCACAGCTAGTGAAAGGAAAAAAAACGTCTCCATTTTTGGCTCCAGAAAAACCTAAAAAAGACAGACAGAAAATACAGGCAAAACCCGTTAAGGCAGAGATCGATAAAATAAAACCAATAAAGCCTAAGCCTAAGCCTAAGCCTAAGCGACCAGAACCCAAGATAGTCAAAGACATTGCAAAAGAGTATCCAGAACAAAAGCTTCAAACAATCATGCAGAAAGCCCAATCTAAGCAAAATATTGCGGCACAAAAAACAGCAGATGCTGCATCTGCTTTACGAAAAGGCCAACTTTCAGAAAATGGACGTATGGCGAGGGTGAATTGGCAACAAACACTCCATGCTCATCTAGAGAAGCAAAAAAAGTACCCTAGAAAAGCAAAACGAATGAAACAAAGAGGAACACCTGTTATTCGCTTCACAATGGACAGAAAAGGCCATGTCCTTGACGTAGTGTTAGTGAAGAGCTCAGGGACTTCTTCCCTAGATAAAGAAGCCATTGATCTTGTTTATCGAGCTCAGCCTCTTACTAAACCTCCGAGTACAATCGCAGGCAATAAACTGAGCCTGACGCTACCAATCAACTTTACTTTTTAAGGTTGCAAACCTCTGGCGGTAGTCGGTTAATAACTCGCGAACGATGAGGTAGCAAAAATCATTTCTTAATGGCCTCTATATTATTGATTTAGGCTAAGTACAATTGGGGGTTGCCTGGCGAACCAACAGATCACGGGCATTGTAAGACATTGTATGGGTATGTATTACGGCAACTGCAATCACCCAATATCACGCGACATCTCGGTATATTAGCACCACGTTCTAAATCATAAGATGTGTACCATGAAAGTGTTATCTTTAACTGCGTTCGCTGCCACTGTTCTTCTTGTTGGTTGTAATAGTTCAAACCAAAGCAAGCCTGTGGCAAGCCAAGAAAATGTCAAACCATCCGTTGTTCACGGGATCACAATAGAAGCGGTCCCTTCTCAGTTCTCTGCGTATTCCAAAGCAGGTTATAACCGACATGTCGCGGTCAATGCCCCTAATGGCAAATCTATCCATATTCTAATTATGGATCGCCTGAGCAATTATCAGATAGTCAAAGCAGTCAATGTTCTCAATCACTATCTAACCCCCGTTGATGGCACTAAATACGGGAGCGCTGACTCAAAACGCGATATTGCAAATGCTATGGCGAACAATGGCGCAATATTGAAACTAATGAATTATCACGATGAGCCCCAATATAACGACGATTTGGATGGCCAACCCTTGTTCGAAGAGGAAATTCAAGTAGAAGGCGGAGAATGGTATGTTCGACAGGACTATGAAGAGCATCGCGATGCGTCTTACGAGGAAATTCTCCACCTAGTCCATGACTATGGTATTGGTGTTCTTAACTCCCCTCAAAGTGGCGAATCGGCATTACCTTTATTTCAAAAAGAGCTGAATACAATACAGACTCAGGCTTTACATAATGCCTATACACCTCCAGTTGACACTTTGGAAGAGTGGCAAGAAGAAGTCAGTGTTGACCAAGAGTACTTTGCAGCCGTCATTGATAGCTATTACGGGCTTTGGGGGGCGTATAGTGGCGAAGGTATGTGGGGGTTATACAAAGTTAAAACTCGCGACGACTTTTCTACAAGAGATCCTAACGCGCAATATATTACTGAACAGATTTTCTCTCCAACACTGACTTACGACGCATACATTGCTGATACATTCACCGGCACTTTTAAAATGCAATATGACCCAGCAACGCCCTACACTCATCACTCTCAATATCTGACGAAACTAACGCTATCGGGCAAGAATAACGCAAATATTGAGATCAATGGATATGATAATAAGGTAACCGGAAATTTAGGTGTTAATACGGTTGTAGTACATGGTCCTAAAAGTGAATACCAAATCCACAATCTTGGGGGCGGTAAATTTCAGCTCAATGACACCGTTACTTCACGCGATGGCTTGAATATCCTATCAAGCATTGAACAAGTGCAGTTCACTGATCAGCGTTGGACTCTTTGACTAGGGCGTGTTGATCTTTGCTGTACATTTCGTGTTCAACAATACATCGGTAACCACATTAACATGAATGCCAGCGATAACATGCTGGCATAACTCCTTTCTAGCTTGTCATATCTACTCGAAATAGCTCGATAATGCTTAATTCTCCCAAAGGCATTTTCGACCAAGTGACGATACTTGTATAGACACCAATCCATACTGTCTTTGTCTATCTCTTGTCCGTAATTGCGTTTAGCAATTACCGTTTCTCCGCCACGTTCCTTAACAAAAGTACGGAAAGGTTCGCTGTCATATCCTTTATCACAAACGATGGTATTAACTTCATCGAGTTGCTCAACTAAGCTTTCGGCATGCCTATATCGTGGCGTTGTCCCTCTGATAAATCAAAGCAAATCGGCAGGCTACCACTATCTACGGCTGCAACTTTCTCTTTGATTCAGCTCTAAATGTGTCTAACCTTTCGAAGGTAATGAATGGGTTTTACGGGCATTCTTCTATCTGAAAAGGCAAAAGAAAAGCATTCAAAAGCCAAATCACTTTCCTAAAGACGTAAAAAAGCCCGACCATTTCTGATCGGGCTTTCTAAATGATGGAGGCGCCTCCCGGAGTCGAACTGAGGTCCACGGATTTGCAATCCGCTGCATAGCCACTCTGCCAAGTCGCCTTTAATAGTGTTTAAAGAGAACAACTCTTTTGAACATTATCAAACAAGATAACAATCAAATAGATGGTGCCACTGGCCGGACTTGAACCGGCACAGCGCGAACTTCGAGGGGTTTTAAAACCCTGTGTCTGGCAATTCAACCACTAGAGAACGTAATAACCCGATGAAGACGCTATATTTCAGCATCTAAACGGTAATAATTAGAATGGCTTAGGCCATAATTTTAAAACCATCTATTTTTTAATTAATAGGTAAGAAAGCACCAAAAGCGTACTAATAGTTTTGTTTTAGGAAAAGATATGTCGGTTCGGGTACGATAGCTTTTATCGCATCGAAATCTCTTGTCTTCAACAACTTTCGGACCTTGGAAGCACTGATCGAATCCCCATTAGCAGATATCCGTTTGATAATTTTGACATCTATACCATAGGTAGGCAGTAACTCAGCCATCTTTTCGTTATATTGCCTAGTAATCATACAATTCGGCTCATCACCTAGGAATATTTTACTAATATTCAGTGCTTTAGCTATATATTCACAGAAAAACCACGCTTCCATCGATGCATCGGCTTGAGTTTCTTTGGTATCTTTATCAAAATAATCGGGATAAGTTAATTCTGTACAGATAAACTTGCCTCCCCTCAATACAGTAACGTTTTCTAAGTGTTGTGTGCTTTCTATCACCAGTTGTAAGCGATCTTCAAACTTAAAAAACGATTTATCTTCTTCGATAACAAAGATAAATAACTTGTCAACATTTTTCGATGCGTATTCAAGAAGGTGTAAATGGCCTTTTGTAATTGGATTACAGTTTACAGCTACACTACCAACTTTTAATCCATTGTCCGGTGTGTACTGGCTTAATAAAGATAAGTAACTCTTCATTTCACAAGTTTCAAAAACTTGTGCTGTTTGTCGGTATAAAAAGTATTTTAAATTATCAAGTACCTGGAAGATTCTGTCACTTGGGACAGTATAAGTATCATTAATTTTACCGATACGAGATATCAATATTTCTTCTGTAATTGATTTAGCTAAGACACGATTTCCACGCGGTGAAAAATGACAATGGTGCTTAGCAAGATCTACAAAAAAATTGTCGCCTCGATCAAATTTATTCATATCTAACTTAAAAATAACGTCATCATCAAATCGATTAAATTCATCATAATCAAAAAATAGAACAATATCGCCTTTTTTTATTTCTGTTTGTATAAGGTTGTTTATTGCTAGAAGTAAATTCATTCCATGTACGCCATGATTTTCAACTTTTATATCATCATGGTATTTATTTATTTCTTTTTGAATGAAACTTACTATAGTATTTTCATTACTAGTGCCGACTGAATATGTTGTTGATGTACCGAAGCATAGTACACGATGATTAAAATTCTTAGGTTGGCCCACTGTTTTTCTAATGCCATTTTCAACTGAAACATATGAGTTTTTCATATCTCCCAAGACTACCTTTGTTGCTTTTATAACAGGAGGTCGAAAACTAAACAACTCATCAAACTTTACATTCTCGTAATCTTTATAAATTTTTTTTATATAATCTGGAGCATTATTTTCCTTACTCCACTTAGGGCGTTCATTATTATAGAGATCTATATTGGATAATAATTCTTTTTCTTCTTTAGTTTTATTTTTAAGTTCAGAACCTTTTCCTAGTAAACTTATTAAGATAGGTGTAGCACCTTTACTTGACACATAATCTTTAATGAATTTTATTTTGTCTAGGTCATAAACACTGTCATCAAGGCTACCAAGAGTTGGTATAATATCTTCTGTCTGTTCCAGTTCAGAACTAAAAGGTAGAGCTTCAATTTTTTCAGCCTCGTCAGTTAATATATAAAGGTTTTTCAACACATAATAGTAGCTTGGCTTCAACCCTGAATCATAAATTTTTTTTGCATGCTTAATTGCGTGATGGTAATCGCCGATCCTACAATAAAGTCTGGTTAACTTCACATCCTTCGTTAGCCATTCATCACTCAAGCCTAACGATTCCTTAACAAGATACTTCGCAATCCTCAATTTAATTGACAAGTTACCAAAATTCATTTCACCACCTAACATTTACAATATGGATATATCAAATAGGACTCATTAGCCTGGCGCGAAGTTATCATATATTGGACCTCCTGTTTGTAATTAAATGTAATAAATTGTCCGAAATTAGTTACTATTTTATCAATAACAATCGAGGCGAGACTACAAAGGCATGGATGGCTTACAAGGTGAGTTACGAGGAGCTAGGGCGATAGGTTATCTTCCATTAAAAATGGCAGTTTTCAGGCTGGTCTTTTTTAACTTTGTACAAAGTTGAATTACATTAAATTACGCCAAATTACATTGAATCACGTTAAATTACGTTATTCATTTCAAAACAAGCACCGACTAATGACTAATCATCAAATCACCATGAACAAATCCATCGTTCATCAAAGTAAGACTATTTACTCGGAACAGTTTGCAAAGAGCTATCACCCGATCTGGATTTACCGTATCAAGTTTATTGCACGCGCGTTGTTCTATAAAAAGGCATTCAACTACTTGGTTGATAACATCGATGCGTCAATGTTAGAGATGCTGTGTACACGCTCACATCGCTTTTTGGAAAAACCTTTTCGCCCGTACATCATCAAAAACAACCCGGCTATCAATCGCTCAGAGCTTGTTATTGACCATTACAAAACAGCTTCTGAACTGGTGTCTCTAACATTAATGAAACAGATCTATTCAGATTCCAAAGGGCTCACTCTTATAACCTTTGAAATTAATGAGATCTTATATACGGTGAAATTGGTGTATGAAGAACGTTATCAAAAAGAGGGCGATATGAGCTTAGTACTGCAAAGCCAAGACGACGGTAACTTCTACACAATCTCCTTTATCCTCGGCCACGAAAATGGGGGGCGTTGCATTAAGATTGGCGGGTTACAAGGCCCATGCAGTAGCGAGTCCAGCAACGAAAAGATAAAAAATCTGACTCGCAAACTTTATGGCCAGCGTCCAAAAAGTCTGATGGTAAGCCTACTAAATATCCTTGCACAGATCTGGGAAGTAGAGACCATTCTTGCGGTGAAGGCACAGTCTCACACTTATGCGGCGAAACGCTACAGAAATGGGCGAATCAAGACCGACTACGACGCATTATGGATTGAATTGGGCGGCACCGAATACGACCGTAACTTCTATTCGCTTAGCGTTAATGCACCACGTCGCGACATCGAAGTTATGTCTCGTTCTAAACGTTCTATGTACCGCCGTCGTTATGAATGGTTAGACAACACCAAAACGACATTCGAAGAAGCATTAAAATACTCTTATGACGAGTGATAAATTAGGCACTATGAATACACGAGTATCCACCACTTATCTCCGAATCATGAAAAATAACGCGGTGCGTATCCACAGCATTAACAATCTCGGTATCATCTGAGTGACAGTTATAACTCGTACTTCGTTAAATGGCCATACCACTTCGATTCGCGAGAACGCACTCAGTAACGAGCATCACCAACACCTTTATGTCCCAAAACTTCTTAGATTTAACTAACTGACCGTAAAGCAAGCTTTGTACTAGACAAAAAAATCTGAACTGTGAATCGAGAATCTAAAACAGGATATTTCTGAATTGAGTTAATCGCCTATTCCAGTAACCCGAGCCAAAAATTTCACCTCTAGAGACATTGCCGGAGCCAGTGATGAAGAATAGTTCAGCCTCTGTAAAGCCTGAGTTATCTGAATGCTTTATCTATCCTTACCTAACAAACCAGCGAGAATTTGCCTCGTGCCACATAAGGACAGTATCGATGAAATCTCGGAGTTTCTTCGGGTAAAATCGTATTGTGCGTACACTAAATAAAAAGGGGGTTGCAAACTATACCACTCGGGTAAAACTCTGGTCAGTAGACCGCTATCAAGTAACTCTTCAACAACTGGCAATGGCAAGTTCGCAAGTCCCATATTGGCTACCGCGAGGGCTTTAATCCCATCATAACTTGAGCATGAATATTTCCCCTAAGATCGAGTTAATGCTTTCTGGTTATCATTTGAAAATAGCGACCAATGGTTCCAATTTCGGTTCAGGCTATTTTGGATGCATTCGACATTGAGTATATCATCAGGAGTCTTAATTACATTTCGGGTTAGCCAATCAGGGGACGCGACGAGTATATTCTGCATAGTCCCAAGGCTTTTGGCTATCAAGTTGTCGGGCAGATTCTCATTCGCTCTCAAAGTAACATCAAACTCCACATCTTTGACACCTGTAGTCACTCCAGGTCAATTTTCACATTCGGATAATGTATACTGTATTCAAGAAGTATTTTTGTACACAATTGATTATCAAGGCTACTAGGAGCGGTGAAACGGATATCACCTAGGTCTTCTTGCAATAAATCTTGAATGTTTTCGAGGCCTTTAGTGTTAACTCTTCAATCTTTTGTGCGATTTCAAGCAACTCTCTACCGGCTTCCGTCAAGGTCACGCTTCGTGTTGTACGATGGAATAGGGTACATGTGAGTTCGGATTCCAATGATTTAATGTGACGAGAAACCAAGCTCTTTGTAGTGGTCACTGATATTGGCCACGCTCTTAGAGTTTAACCAGAACAACCGTTCTGATTCATTGAGTGTCAAACCACCGTTGTATTGGTGCGGGTGGAGCTGGCAATAGTAACCAATGATATATCGAGTAATTTCTTGTTGAGTCTCAGCAAAGCTACGATAGCCTACGGTTGGTATCCATTCCGTCTTCAAACTTCTAAAGAAGCGCTCCATTGGGGCAGTTTCCTCGTCGAGATAGGCTTTGCTTTATCTGAAAGCGCCATAATAGGTACCGATAACTTCTGCTTGTATAATGATTGCCTTGATCGCTGTGGAACATGACGCCCTGTAGTTTACCTCGAGGTTCATAGGCCATGGAAAGAGCCTTACTCGTTAATCGACTATCGGGCGATAATGACATTGCCCAACCAATCGTTTTTCTAGCAAATAGATCTATAACAACAGCTATACCCGTGATCATTGAAGATGCTTGATTTCTCCTTAAATCAGGATCATGCTACTCACCATGAAAATTGTACTGACTCCTGAGCAAAAGCAACAACTCGAACAGATGCACAATACTGAGCGTGATCGTCGAGTATGCGACCGTATAAAAGCTGTCTTACTGGCTTCCGAGGATTGGAGCCAGGTTATGATCTCTCAGGCTCTTCGTATCCATGAATCTACTGTTGCTCGTCATCTTAGTAATTATGTTCTATCTGAAAAACTTAAACCTGAGAATGGCAGGAGCCAGAGTCGACTTTCTGATACTCAGACGATGCAGGTCATTGAGCATTTGATTGAGAAAACCTACTTTCATACGCGTCAAATCATTACTTACTTCGAAGTGGAATTTGGTGTGAGCTACACCGTTGCAGGTATTAATAAGTGGTTACATCATCACGGTTTTTCATACAATAAGCCCAAAGGTGTCCCGCATAAGCTAAAACCTGAAGAGCAGCAAGCATTTATCAAGTATTACAACGAGGTGCTTAAGTTCAATGATGCGCCTGTACTTTTCATGGATGCCGTTCATCCAACTCAATCAACAAAGCTTAGCTGTGGCTGGATCCGTAAGGGACAGGATAAACTTATTGAAACGACAGGTAGCCGTACTCGAGTGAATCTAATCGGTGCTCTGCCATTGAAAAACATCACCGCAACGATCATAGATACTTATGAAATGATAGATAGTGAGAGTATTGTTCGCTTCTTTTAGAAACTCAAGAAAGAGCATTATCCACTAGAGCAAACCGTGCATATTGTACTTGATGGTACGGCTTACCATCGGTCTGAAATGGTGAGAAATGCGGCAAAAGCACTCAATATAGAGCTTCATTACTTACCTCCATACAGCCCAAACTTAAATCCAATAGAGCGGCTTTGGAAAATCATGAATGAGCATGTAAGGAACAATGTTTATTTCCCCTCCAAAGTAGCATTCACCTCTGCTATCAAAAAGTTTTTCGATGTGACGTTACCAGAAGTTTCAGGCTCACTTGTATCCAGAATTACAGATAATTTGCAGATACTGACAGCTGCAGCTTCAAGTTAAACGGGTATAAGTACATCCAACGATTTCCCGTCCAAACATAAATAACATCACCAACCCAAACTTTGTTTGGTTCCGCAACTGCACACTGGCGACTTAAGTGGTTTGGGATCTCAATATGTTCTTGTGATGCTCTGCGATACTTGTGTTTTAGTACTTGACAACTCACTAACCCAAGAGCTTTCATGAACTTTTTTGTTCTGTAACGACTCAGGTGAGTTCCCTGAGTCGTTAGTATGTCAGCAATTGTTCTCGCTCCCGCAGAGCCGTTACTTGCAGTATGAGCCTCGCAAACTAGACTACGGAGCTTTACGGTTTCAGCATCAATTTCCGTAGGCCGTTTTCACCAGTAGTTATAACTGCTTCGATGAACATTGAAAACTTCACATAGTATTTTTACGCTGTGGCTATGCTTGAGTTTCTTGATTATCAAGAATTGTTCAGTGAGTCTGACATCAAAAGAGCCGTGGCTTTTTTAATATTTCATTATGCTCTTCAAGGCGGGCTAACTTCTTTTTTAGTTCACGAATTTCAATTTTTTCAGGCGTCAGTTGTGATGCTTTAGGTGTGTTCCCTTGGCGTTCCGATTTTAATTGGCGAAACTACTTATCCATGGTGGATTTCCCAACATTCATGGCTTGATCTGCTTCTAATTTGAATTCCGCACTAAATACTCGTCTTGTACGTTTTTTCATAGTGTCACCTGTTAACTTATGAGGTGATGATATTACCTCTAACTAAGTGACCAAATTCACCGTATCACTACACCCTCTCGCTATTTTTCGAATCGTGGTATTCAGTCGGCAACAGTCTATCAGGGTTAGCTCTATCGTTTTTGCATACATTTACTAATCCGATACAGGCAAGTTAGACCTTGGGATCTCGCTCATTTTTGTCTAATTATATGTCGGACGACACGTTTCAATCAAAATCGGCCAACAACCCTAATAGTTGTTTATTTGGGTTTAGTGCCCGCTTTTCTCACCGACTGGACTAAGACTAGAGACATACCGGAGGCTTTCCCTTCGGTATGTTTGCACCAAGTTTCCACACAACTCAGTAGCGCAGATATTTCCTCGCATACCCTTCCCCTAGAAATTCCGTGCAAGATACCGGAGATAGACAAGACAAAAAGCTATCGAAACCAAAACCACTTTCCTTCAGACGTAAAAAAGCCCGACCATTTCTGATCGGGCTTTCTAAATAATGGAGGCGCCTCCCGGAGTCGAACCGAGGTCCACGGATTTGCAATCCGCTGCATAGCCACTCTGCCAAGGCGCCTT
>NZ_JANVFC010000019.1:0-79523 GCF_025195005.1 Vibrio sp. NC2 | reverse complement strand
GAACATGTAATTCTAAAGCTATTACCATTCCAACAGAATGGTAATGAATTGACTGTGCCAAAATCAAGTAAACTTAATTTTGTATTGGTCACTCAGTTCATTGAAATCAATTTTGTTACCGAAGTAACTGTTACTACCTAAGTAATAACGTTTTGATATTCATCAACGAGTGCCCACACAGATTGATAGGTTTAAATTGTTAAAGAGCTTTTCCTTTTTGAGCTTCGCTCAAATCGGACGGCCATTTTAGCGATTTAAGTTTTAGTGTCAACCACTATTTTCAAAACTTTTTTCAAGCGCTTAGCTTGGCTAATTTGACCTGCTGATTCGTTTTGGTTTCTTACGAAGCCTTCCCGTTTCAACGAGGTCGCATTATAGAGATTTCGATCACACTGGCAAGCCCTTTTTGAAGTTTTTCTTACTTTTTTGATTGTTCGAGCGTTTTTTGTTCAAAGCACCCCATTTTCACTAGTATTCCCCTTAATTAAGGGCTTAAGGTGCCTATATAAAGGAGGATTTATGAGTTCAATGCGCAGTTATAAAGGAATATCCCCTCAGATTGGACAAAGTGTCTATATAGATACAAGTTCGGTACTGGTTGGGGATATCAAAATCGGTGACGACTCTAGCGTGTGGCCTTTGGTTGCAGCTCGAGGAGATGTGAACCACATTCATATTGGAGATAGAACGAATATCCAAGACGGCAGCGTTTTGCACGTCACCCATAAGAATGCAGAAAACCCTGAGGGTTACCCGCTATTAATAGGTAATGATGTCACTATCGGACATAAAGTAATGCTGCATGGCTGCACGATTGAAGATCGTGTACTTGTTGGTATGGGAGCTATCGTGTTGGATGGCGTGGTTATTAAAGAAGATGTGATGATTGGTGCTGGTAGCTTAGTGCCGCCTAATAAGGTACTTGAGAGCGGTTATCTATATGTAGGAAGCCCGGTAAAACAAGCACGCCCATTAAATGATAAGGAGCGTGCCTTTTTACAGAAGTCAGCTGACAACTATGTTCAGAATAAAAACGACTATCTAGACTCTGTGCTTCCAGTTTAAAGCGCTTTGATCTGAATCCGATTAGAGGAGTCATACTCCTCTTCTTCTATTAACTCTTCCGCTAGCTCTTCAATATCAAAACGCAACTCTGAAAAGATAACTAAAGCTTGATCGCCCTCTTCTATCTCTTTACCTGCCAATCGTGATAATTCTTCAATAGATAAGACACATTCGATCAATGCACCCGATTGCTGTGCTGGGAAAGTGATAGATTGACTTGCTTCATCCCAATCTTGGATATCCGGAAATAGAATTGATTGATTCATTTTTTATAAATACCTTGTTACATCTCTAAGTTTCTACGTAATTCTCTTAAAATCTGTTTTGTCCCAGGGCGAAGACCACGCCACAGCATAAAGCTCTCAGCGGCCTGCCCTACCAACATACCCAAACCATCATAAGCAGCGTGAACACCATTATCTAATGCCCACTGATTGAATACCGTCGTTCCAGATCCGTAAACCATGTCATAAACAGCACTATTCGAATTGAAGATAATCTCAGAAATTTCAGGAAGCTGACCACTTAGACCAGACGAGGTCGAGTTAATGATGACATCAAACCCTTCATTAACATCACTTAACCCCATTCCTTTGATGTTTCCATGTGAAGAAAACATCTCAGCCAGAAGTTCAGCCTTTGAACTGGTTCGATTAGCGACTACCAACTGTTGTGGCTTTTGGTCGAGTAGAGGTTGAATCACTCCTCGAGCAGCACCACCAGCACCAAGTAGAAGAACGCGAGCTCCTTTTAACGCAACTTGATGTTGAAGAAGGTCTTGAACTAAGCCTTCACCATCGGTGTTATCACCAATGATCTCTCCATCATCGAGCTTCTTAAGTGTGTTTACGGCACCTGCTAGTTCAGCTCTTTCAGTCAGGCGATTAGCGAACTGATAAGCATCTTCTTTAAATGGCGCAGTGACATTACACCCTCTCCCACCTTCACTAAAAAATGCTTGAGCAGCAGTGATGAATTCACCTTGTTCTGGCTGGAGTGCTGTATAGGTAAGTTGTTGGCTGGTTTGGCGAGCAAATAATGTGTGAATGAATGGCGATTTGCTTTGCCCAATAGGGTTACCGAAAACGGCATAACGATCTACTTGCTGTGTCATATCCTTACCTAACAGAAATAAAAAAGGGTCATCTATATAGATGACCCTATCACTATCCCTATAAGGAAGGAAGAACTACCAAACTCGAGGCTTTAGGTAGTCGCTATAAAGCAGAGCTTCAGGTGAACCGGCTTGTGGTTCGTAGCGATATTCCCAGCGAGCCAATGGCGGCATCGACATCAATATAGACTCTGTGCGCCCACCGCTTTGCAGACCAAATAAGGTGCCACGGTCGTAAACTAGGTTAAATTCAACATAGCGACCACGACGATAAAGTTGGAAGTCACGCTCGCGCTCGCCGTAAGACGTCTCTTTACGTCGTTCTACAATGGGTAGATAGGCGGCTGCAAAACCTTCACCGACAGCCTGCATATAAGCAAAGCTCTTATCGAAACCCCACTCATTTAAGTCATCAAAGAACAGACCACCAACACCACGTGTTTCATCACGGTGAGGCAGATAGAAGTACTTATCACACCATTCCTTGTGTTCTTGATAAACGTCATCACCAAACGGCGCACACAGGTCTTTAGCGGTTTGATGCCAAGATTGGCAGTCTTCATCGAAAGGATAAAATGGCGTTAAGTCAAAACCACCACCAAACCACCAAATTGGGTCTTCCCCTTCTTTTTCCGCAATGAAGAATCGAACGTTCGCGTGTGAGGTTGGGATATATGGGTTCTTAGGGTGGATAACTAATGAAACCCCCATCGCCTCAAACTTACGTCCGGCTAATTCAGGGCGGTGAGCTGAGGCTGAGGCAGGCATCGCCTTACCCGCTACGTGAGAGAAATTAACCCCACCTTGCTCGAATACCGCACCATTGGTCATCACGCGAGTTCGACCACCGCCACCAAGGCGTTCGCCAGGTTCACGCTCCCATGCATCTTCTTCAAACAGTGCAGTGCCATCAGCTTGCTCAAGCTGCTGGCAAATCGAATCTTGTAGGCTCAGTAAAAACTGTTTTACTGCTTCTTTATCAATTGCTGACATCTTTCTTCCTTTGCAGGGTTTAACCCTGTCTTAATATTTTCGACGTTTTTGCATCTCTAATTTCGCTTGGCTTCTCACGACCACCCGTTTGACCTTCTAAAATAGCCACCAAATGTTGACCCAGTTGCTGTTGAACTTCTTCAGTCGTCATACAAGGCGGTTCACCTGTCAGGTTAGCACTGGTCGAGGTTAACGGCTTACCGAATTCATTACACATTCTTTGAACTAAAGGGTGATCCGTCACTCGCACCGCGATGGATTCAAATTGGCCACTGACCCAGTCAGTTACTTTACTGCTGGTTGGCATTATCCAAGTCACTGGTCCCGGCCATGTTGCTTTTACGGTCGCTAACTGCGCTTCCGTCAACTGGCTTTCGTCAATATAGGGCAGCAACTGCTCGTAACTCGCAGCAATTAGGATCAACCCTTTCTCCATCGGCCGCTGTTTTAAATCGAGCAATTTCTTAATGGCTTGTGGATTATCGGGATCACAACCGACCCCAAAAACGCCTTCAGTCGGGTAAGCAATGACTTCACCTTGTTGTAATGCCTGCAAAGTATGTTGAAAGTTATCCAAGGGTTGCCTCATTAATTCTGTTATCGAACTCGCTAAGTGTACAAATTATCATTCACTGTGACTAAAGCTATTTGTTTATAAAATGTATCAATTAACAACTTAGACTGACGCAAACGTTTTCCTTAAGCAATTTTACCCGTATAATGCGCGCAAAATATCTAATCACTAATTAAATCGTACCTGAAGGAGTTTGAGATGACTGTCGGTATTATCATGGGTTCTAAATCTGATTGGCCAACAATGAAGCTAGCTGCAGAAATGTTGGATCAGTTTGGCGTGGCGTACGAAACAAAAGTGGTTTCTGCTCACCGCACACCTCAGTTGCTTGCTGATTACGCAACCAGTGCGAAAGAGCGCGGTATTAAAGTGATTATTGCTGGTGCTGGCGGTGCTGCGCATCTTCCGGGCATGGCTGCAGCTTTCACAAGCGTACCTGTTTTAGGTGTTCCTGTTCAGTCTAAAGCACTCAAGGGCATGGATTCTCTGCTTTCTATCGTACAGATGCCAAAAGGCATTGCGGTAGGTACTTTGGCTATCGGTGAAGCTGGCGCTGCCAATGCTGGTATCCTAGCAGCCCAAATCATTGGTACTCACAATGAAGAAGTGATGGCAAAAGTAGAAGCGTTCCGCTCTGAGCAAACAGAAACGGTTCTGGCTAATCCAAACCCTGCTGAGGACTAATTCCCATGCATGTTCTTGTGTTAGGCGCGGGCCAACTTGCTCGCATGATGTCCCTAGCTGGGGCGCCGCTGAATATTGAAATTTCTGCTTTTGATGTTGGCAGCAAAAATATTGTTCACCCATTAACGCAAGCGATTCTAGGCAACGGCTTAGACAATGCGATTGAGCGTGCGGACGTCATTACTGCTGAATTCGAACATATCCCTCACGATGTTCTTGAGGTATGTGAGCGCAGCGGTAAGTTCTTACCGACAACAGAAGCAATCAAAGCTGGCGGTGACCGTCGCCTTGAAAAAGCCCTGTTAGACGAAGCAAGCGTGAAAAATGCTAAGTACTACGTGATTAACTCTCACGAAGACTTTGACGCTGCGATTGCTCACGTAGGCTTGCCAATGGTCTTGAAGAGCACACTTGGCGGCTACGATGGCAAAGGTCAATGGCGCTTAAAGACATTAGACAATGTTGACGCGACTTGGACAGAAATGGCCGAGTGCATTGCCGCAACAGACAACCAAGCCATTGTGGCTGAAGAATTCGTTCCGTTTGACCGCGAAGTATCACTGGTTGGTGCTCGTGGTACCAATGGCGAGATTCAAGTGTATCCACTGGCTGAGAATGTTCACACCGACGGCGTGTTGAGCTTATCAACAGCCATTGATGACATTGAACTGCAAGAGCAAGCGAAAACCATGTTCACCGCTGTTGCAGAACGTTTGGATTACGTTGGCGTGCTAGCGTTAGAGTTCTTTGATGTTAAAGGTTCACTGCTGGTTAACGAAATTGCACCACGTGTTCATAACTCTGGCCACTGGACACAGCAAGGCGCTGAAACTTGTCAGTTTGAGAACCACCTACGTGCTGTGTGCGGTATGCCACTAGGCAGTACTAAACTGATTCGCCCAACCGCAATGATCAACATTCTTGGTGAAGATACCCTACCTGAGGCTATTCTGGCTCAAGGTGGCTGTCATGTTCATTGGTATGGCAAAGAGAAGCGTGCAGGTCGTAAGATGGGCCACATTAACGTGAGCGCTGACTACAACGCAGAGCTGCAAAGAGCGTTGTGCTCATTGGCTGATATTCTTGATAAGCAAGCCTACCCTGCTGTGCATGAGTTTGCTGAGCAAATGCAGTAAGCCTACATTGGCTTATTGATATAAAAAGTTCATTGGATATAAAAATGGCGCTCAGTGAGCGCCGTTTTTTTTGTCTATAACATCAAGTTATTGAGATTGAATGTGATGACACTTGCGATCAGCACATTGCTTCTTAGTGCCACTGGCCGTTTTCTTCTCCAGCAACAGCGGGAACTGACACTGTTCACAACGACCAATAACAGGTGGCTGATTAACGGCGAACTTACACTTAGGATAGTTATCGCACGCATAAAAGGTTTTGCCATAGCGAGATTTACGCTCAACCAAATGGCCTCTGCCACACTCAGGGCAAGCAACAAGTGGCTGCTCTTCAGGTTGTTCTTTTGGTTGGTCCAAAGATTCGATGTGATTACACGTTGGGTAGCTACTACAACCAATGAACATCCCAAAGCGACCTTGCCTTAATACCAGTTCGTTTTGGCATTTAGGACACGGTACACCCAGCTCTTTCACTACGTGGCCATCGTTCTGATGCAGAGGCTTGATGTAATCACAGCTAGGATACTGCTTACAGCCTAAAAATGGGCCGTGCTTACCATGGCGAAGCTGAAGCTCTCCACCACACTGTGGACATGGTTCATGCTCTAATGCATGTTCATGTGCTGAAAAAAGCTGATTATCAATCTTACTACTCATGACAAGCCTGTATTAATGCAAGATACCTTGCTCTTTGGTGTACAACAGCTCTTCCATTTGCGTGTAAGCACTTTCATTACCCGGCACATTAAATAGCACCATTAAGATAATCCATTTCAGATCATCCAATTCAAATTCGCTCGTCTCAAGCCCCATCACACGATCAATCACCATTTCACGAATCTCTGTCGTGAGTACGTTGATCTGTTCAAGGAACAATAAGAAACCTCGGCACTCCATATTAATACGTGAAATCTCTCGACTGGTATAAATACGCATCGAGGTATTGGAACACATAGTAATCGCCGCTTGATTCTCAGTATCTTGCAATGCCGCAAGATCTTCTAACCAATGGAGGGCCTTATAAATATCATCTTGGTGAAACCCTGCTCGAAGAAGCTCATCTTCCAGCTCATCTTGATCCACCTGCAATTCAGAATCGCTATGGATGTAGGTTTCAAACAAGTACATCAGTATGTCCATCATCATAGCTTAGCCTCTCCCCTTTCGAATATAGCCACCGGAAACTGCAACAACATGCCCTGAGAGCTCAAGCTCTAAAAGCTGCATCATGACCTCATGCACAGGTATATGGGTTCTCTGTGCCAAAATATCAACGGGTGTCGCCTCTAACCCTACGTTAGCTAACAGCTGTGGAAATGGCAATTGTTCATTTTCCCCCATACTGGGCGTAGGTTCGAACAAGCTGGGTTGCTGATCGATAGACCAGTCTAACAGACTCTTTATTTCAATCAGAACATCTTGTGCACTCTGTACCAAGCATGCTCCAGCTTTGATTAAGCTATTACCTCCTCGACTGGTTGGGTTATGAATAGAGCCAGGAAGCGCAAACACCTCTCGGCCTTGCTCCATGGCATAGCGAGCTGTAATCAAAGAACCACTCTTCTCAGCCGCTTCAACCACCAAGGTTCCGAGCGATAACCCACTTATAATACGGTTACGGCGAGGGAAATGTTCAGGTCGTGGTTTGGCACTTGGGCGAAACTCTGAAATCAACGCACCATTTTCACAGATCCTATCGGCCAAATTTCTGTGTCGCGCAGGATAAATGGAATCCAATCCAGAACCCAATACAGCAAAAGTTTCCCCTCCTTTATCTAGAGCACCATCATGAGCATAGCCATCGATACCGAGCGCTAAGCCACTGGTGACAATCAAACCGTTTTGGACGAACTCTTTGGCGAAGGACTTCGCGGTTTGCAACCCTTCGAGACTGGCATTACGACTGCCGACCATAGCGATTTGAGGCTCAATCAGTTTTTCAACGTGACCTTTAACGAAAAGCACGCTTGGCGCGGAGGCGGTCTCATTCAGCAGTTTGGGATAATGCGAGCAATTCGGGGTAATGATGTGATGGTTGGGTTGTCTTGCTTGCCACTCTAGGCAAGCCTCCACTTCTCTTGGGGCTTGCTCTCTTAGATAGGCAATTTGCTTGGCAGACAAACCAAGCGCTTGCAGTTGCTGACTTGAGTAACCAACAATATTCGAAGGGGAATCAATGCTCAGCAGTCGAGAAAGGCGCTTGCCACCCAATTGCGGAACAAAACTTAGAGTTAGCCAAGCACTCAGTTGTTGCTCATTCACTCGGTGCCCTTAGCTTCTTCCTTCAAAGCCAGATCCAAAGGCGATACCGCCAGAATATCATTGCTAACCGGTTTTGAACTCTGAGTGATCAAGGCCAAGCTAAAATACTCATAAGGACGAATGACCATCAAGCTACCGAGTGAGGTACTTGGCAATTGCACCTTATCGCTCGCCGCAGACTCTTTGTAGCTGTATTCACCCTGCTTACCAAACACCACCGCGCCGCTTTCACTGAGGGTAAACATAGAGCCTTGGCGAAGATTGTCCTGTGAGCCTTTATTAATAACGACCACCTGATTCTTTGCACTGTATTGGCTGCTGTCTAATGAACCCAAGATATTAGCAAACTGGCCCGCAGCACTAGGCGCTGGATAAAATGTGGTTGAGAGCTTCACCTGATCAACGTCAAGCTCTGGTAACACGAGGTCATTAAGTAACACCTCTTGCAGTTGAGTCTCTATCTGTAAACTACTGAACTCAGCATCCACCTCTTTCAGGCGCGCCGTGGCGACTAAACGCAAAGAGGTAATACTCGCTTGAGGTTGTTGTCGTTGATAAGTCTCGACAGAACGGTAAATACCCCATTTTTGATGCTGCTGGTTCCCCGAAATAAACAATCGGTCTTCACCCGATAAGAAGCGTTTGCCATCACTGGTCCCTAACGCTCGTTGCGCTGACTGGATATCTTGCTGCTCAACCAAACGGTCAGATTGTAGATACGGTAGAACCAACCCCTCATTCACGGTAGGCACCGCTTTCTTCTCTGATACACGAATCTTAGGGCTTAGCTTTATGACGGGTTTGAGGCTCAATACCGGCTCGCCATTAATCCAAACCAGAGACAATTTATCTCCGGGGTAAATCAGGTGAGGGTTTTCTATTTCAGGGTTTACCTGCCATAGCCTTGGCCACAACCAAGGGCTATCGAGATACATCGCGGAAATATCCCATAAGGTATCCCCCTTAACCACCACATAGGCCTGAGGTGCATCTTGTTTAATGGTTAAAGGTTGCTCACTATTTTCAGCCGTAACGGCGAACGAAAACGAGGCACAAATAAGAGAAAAAGTGGGAGAAAAATGACGCATGACCTAGGTTCCTTGGTCTGAATATATGACATCTGATTAGAGAATTACCTTCAGGATGCTGTCATTTGACCTCTAAAATGTCTAGAATTGAGCCAACAAGGTTTAAGCTGTTTCGGCACAGTTCAATATTTCGAGTGTATATGTCTGTATTACAAGTATTAACATTACCAGATGATCGTCTACGTACCGTGGCGAAACCGGTAAAAGAAGTTACCCCAGAGATTCAAAAGTTCGTTGATGACATGATTGAAACCATGTACGACGAAGAAGGTATCGGCCTTGCTGCAACGCAAGTAGATTTCCACCAGCGCATCGTTGTTATCGATATTTCAGAAACACGTGACGAGCCTATGGTTCTGATCAACCCTGAAATTACCGACAAACGTGGCGAAGATGGTATCGAAGAAGGCTGTCTATCTGTACCAGGCGCTCGAGCTCTAGTCCCTCGCGCTGCAGAAGTAACGGTTAAAGCATTAGACCGTGAAGGCAACGAATTCACATTCGACGCTGACGACCTTCTGGCTATCTGTGTTCAGCACGAACTTGACCACCTAGAAGGCAAGTTGTTTGTTGATTACCTATCGCCACTAAAGCGCAAACGTATTCAAGATAAGCTAGCGAAGATTAAACGTTTCAACGAGAAACAAGGTTAATAACCGCTGCTATTACTAAATTAAGAAGGAAGTCTACCTTGGGTCAATCTTTAAGAATTGTCTTCGCAGGTACTCCGGATTTCGCCGCCCGTCATTTGGCGGCGTTGTTGTCTTCGGAGCATGAAGTTATTGCTGTTTACACACAGCCAGATCGTCCAGCAGGCCGCGGTAAAAAACTGACTGCGAGCCCAGTAAAAAACATCGCACTTGAAAACAATATTCCGGTTTACCAACCAGAAAACTTCAAGTCAGATGAGGCTAAGCAAGAGCTAGCAGATTTGAATGCTGACATCATGGTTGTTGTCGCTTACGGCTTGCTTCTTCCACAAGCTGTATTAGATACGCCTCGCTTGGGTTGTATCAACGTGCATGGTTCAATCCTACCACGCTGGCGTGGTGCTGCTCCGATTCAACGCTCTATCTGGGCGGGTGATAAAGAGACAGGCGTGACGATCATGCAGATGGATATCGGCCTAGATACCGGTGATATGCTAAGCATCGCAACGCTGCCAATCGAAGCGACAGATACTAGCGCGTCAATGTACGAGAAGTTAGCTGGCCTTGGCCCTGATGCTCTTGTTGAATGTTTAGCTGACATCGCTTCTGGTAAAGCCGTTGCTGAAAAGCAAGATGACGAACTTGCTAACTACGCGAAGAAGCTGAGCAAAGACGAAGCTAAAATTGATTGGAATGACAGTGCAGAACACATCGAACGTTGTGTGCGCGCTTTCAACCCATGGCCAATGAGTCACTTTGCGATTACTGATAGCAGCTCTAATGATGAAAAAAGCATTAAAGTTTGGCAGACACGTGTTGATCAAGAATCAACATCTGCGCCAGCTGGCTCAATCATCAAAGCAGATAAAACGGGTATCTATGTTGCGACTGGCGACAAAGTACTGGTTTTGGAACAACTGCAAGTTCCAGGTAAAAAAGCCATGTCAGTTCAAGACATCTTGAACTCACGTGCAAGCTGGTTTGAAGTTGGTACTCAACTTTCTTAACCGCTTTAAAGCTACTCAATATGCACTTAAAAATGTGTAGCTTGTAAAAACACAGTTTAGAAAACCTTTACGAGGGCAGAGATGCCCTCATGTATTCAAATAAATATTCGGTACCCCTCATGAATGTTCGCGCTGCTGCTGCAAATGTCCTATTCCAAGTTGTCGATAAAGGCCACTCTCTTTCACACGCTCTCCCTGCGGCTCAAAAAACGATCCGTCCGCGAGACCATGCTCTACTGCAAGAGATTTGCTACGGCGCACTTCGTTACCTGCCTCGCTTAGAGTCAATCGCTAACGAACTGATGGAAAACTCGCTTAAAGGTAAAAAGCGCGTCTTCCATCACCTGATCTTAGTAGGCATTTATCAGTTGGGCTTTATGCGAATTCCTTCGCATGCCGCCGTTGCTGAAACAGTTGAAGCAACCAAAACACTGCGTGGCCCAAGCCTCAGTGGTTTGATCAATGCCGTACTTCGCAGCTATCTGCGCGATCAAGAAGAACTAGACGAGAAAGCCGTTAGCCACAATGCTGGTAAATACAGCCATCCAAGCTGGATTCTAAAAATGCTTCAAGAGAGCTACCCAGATCAGTGGGAGCAATTAGTTGAAGCAAACAATAACAAGGCACCAATGTGGCTGCGTGTAAATCGCCAACACCACACTCGTGACGAGTATGTTGAACTGCTTAAAAACGAAAACATTGAATACACACTGCACCCTGAAGCAGCTGATGCCATAAAATTAGCCTCACCTTGTGACGTTACTTTGCTTCCTGGTTTCGACCGAGGCTGGGTATCTGTGCAAGATGCTGCAGCTCAGCTTTCCGTTGATTTCCTAACACCAAAAGATGGTGAGCTAATCCTAGATTGCTGCGCAGCACCTGGTGGTAAAACTGCACACATTCTTGAACATACTCAAGACACTGAAGTGGTTGCAATCGACAGCGATATTAAGCGCCTAGACCGCGTTTACGATAACCTTGAACGCCTACAACTACGTGCCGACGTAATCTGTGGTGATGCTCGCTACCCTGAAGAGTGGTGGACGGGCAGTCAGTTTGACCGCATCCTACTTGATGCTCCATGTTCAGCGACGGGTGTAATCCGCCGTCACCCTGACATTAAGTGGCTACGCCGTGCATCTGATATTGATGCACTAGCAGAGCTGCAAAGTGAGATCTTGGATGCAATGTGGCGCCAGCTAAAAGAAGGCGGCACCATGGTTTATGCGACATGTTCTATCACGCCGCAAGAAAACGTGCTGCAAGTGAAAGCATTCTTAGAGCGTACCGAGAACGCAACGCTGGTTGGGTCTGATATCGAAAAACCGGGTCGTCAAATACTGCCTGGTGAAGAAGATATGGATGGCTTCTACTACGCAGTTCTAGTAAAACAGGCATAACAACTAACAGCGGCTAAGAATTTATTTCTTAGCCGCTGTTTCTTTCTAGTGCATTATCAAAGCAAAATGAGATCACTAGAATTACAACGGCAAAAATAAGAGAAAGGCTATGAAGATCATTATTCTAGGTGCTGGACAAGTTGGCGGTACCCTTGCTGAAAACCTAGTAGGTGAAAACAATGACATCACGATTGTCGACCGTAATGCCGACCGACTGCGTGAACTTCAAGACAAATACGACCTTAGGGTTGTAAACGGTTATGCCAGCCACCCGAACACACTACGTGAAGCGGGCGCGCAAGATGCCGACATGTTGGTTGCCGTAACCAACATGGATGAAACCAACATGGCCGCATGTCAGGTTGCCTTCTCTCTGTTTAACACGCCAAACCGTATTGCTCGTATTCGTTCTCCTCAATACCTAGAAGAGAAAGAAGCGCTATTCAAATCAGGTGCAATCCCAGTAGACCACCTCATCGCACCCGAAGAGTTAGTGACCAGCTACATCGAGCGCCTGATTCAATATCCAGGTGCATTGCAGGTTGTGAGCTTTGCTGAACAGAAGGTTAGCCTAGTCGCAGTCAAAGCTTATTACGGTGGACCATTGGTTGGTAACGCACTGTCTGCTTTGCGTGAGCACATGCCGCACATTGATACTCGTGTAGCCGCTATCTTCCGTCAAGGTCGCCCTATTCGCCCACAAGGCACCACCATCATTGAAGCCGATGATGAGGTTTTCTTTGTGGCAGCGAGTAACCATATCCGCTCAGTAATGAGTGAACTGCAACGCCTAGAGAAACCGTACCGCCGCATCATGATTGTCGGTGGTGGTAACATTGGTGCAAGCTTGGCAAAACGCCTTGAACAGAGCTACAGCATTAAACTTATCGAGCGCAGCTACACTCGCGCCGAGAAGCTATCTGAAGAATTAGAAAACACCATCGTATTCTGTGGTGATGCAGCCGACCAAGAGCTACTGACCGAAGAGAACATCGATCAAGTTGATGTGTTCATCGCTCTAACCAATGAAGATGAAACCAACATCATGTCAGCGATGTTGGCGAAGCGAATGGGTGCCAAGAAGGTAATGGTGCTGATTCAGCGTGGCGCTTATGTCGACCTTGTTCAGGGTGGCGTGATTGATATTGCGATATCTCCACAGCAAGCGACGATTTCTGCGCTACTTACTCACGTTCGTCGTGCTGATATTGTTAACGTATCCTCTCTACGTCGCGGTGCTGCTGAGGCGATTGAAGCCATTGCTCACGGTGACGAAACCACCTCTAAAGTTGTTGGCCGAGCGATTGGCGACATCAAACTGCCACCGGGCACCACTATTGGTGCGATTGTTCGCGGAGAAGAGGTGCTTATCGCGCACGATAGAACCGTAATCGAACAGGATGACCACGTAGTGATGTTCCTAGTGGACAAGAAATACGTACCTGATGTTGAGTCTCTATTCCAACCGAGCCCGTTCTTCTTATAGCCTTGTTCTCGTAAGCTTCTTCTCGCAACTTTCTTTTTGTGAGAACGACGCTCCGGCACAAAGCTGTAATCAATTAAAGCTATGGTCTATTAAGCTATGGTCAACTTTCGTCCGATATTATTAGTGATAGGGTTAGTGTTATCAAAACTCGCCCTTTTCATGTACATCCCCACATTGGTTGCCTTTTTTACTGGCACCGGTGGCTTCCTCGAGTTTGGTCAATCGGTAGTGATCACGCACATTGTGGCGTTCATCTGCTTGAGCTTGGGCCGCTCCGCTAAGTTCCGACTTGGGGTGCGGGACATGTTCCTTATCACCTCTTTGGTTTGGACAATTGCCAGCGCCTTTGCCGCCCTGCCATTTGTCTTCATTAACCACATCAGCTTCACTGACGCCTACTTCGAAACCATGTCAGGTATCACCACGACAGGCTCAACCGTATTAAGCGGCTTAGACAGCATGGCACCAAGCATTCTGTTGTGGCGTTCTATACTGCAATGGTTAGGCGGCATCGGCTTTATCGTGATGGCGGTAGCAGTTCTACCAATGCTCAACGTTGGTGGTATGCGCCTGTTCCAAACCGAATCATCCGATTGGTCAGATAAAAGCAGCCCACGAGCAAAAACCGTCGCGAAGAACATCGTAGCGGTTTATCTGGTTCTGACTGGTTTATGCATCATTAGCTATTTGCTTGCAGGCATGGGCATCTTTGACGCGATCAATCACGCGTTCACAACACTGTCGACGGGGGGTTACTCAACCTCAGATGGCTCGATGAACCACTTCTCTAACAGTGCTCACTGGGTGGGAACACTGTTCATGTTCCTTGGCGGTCTGCCATTCTTACTGTTTGTTAGCGCACTGCGAGGCCGAAAACTCTCAATCCTCTACAAAGACGCGCAAGTGAGAGGTTTCACGTACCTGTTCTTGGTCACCAGCGCCGTAATATCAACATGGTTGGTGGTTAGAGATGGCTACACTGTTATGGATGCGATGCGTGTTTCGATGTTCAACATTGTGTCAGTCGTCACCACAACCGGTTTTGGCTTAGAAGACTTCACCGCCTGGGGTGCACTGCCAACCACCTTGTTTGCATTCCTAATGATGGCGGGCGCGTGCTCGGGTTCAACCTCTGGCGGTATCAAAATCTTCCGCTTCCAGATTGCGATGACCATGCTCCACAAACAAATGATGAAGCTGATTCACCCATCAGGCGTGTTTGTTCAACGCTACAATCAGCGACCTGTGAATGACGATATTGTGCGTTCACTCGTGGCATTTGGTTTGATGTTCTTTATCACGATTATCTTAATTGCAGGCGGCTTGAGCGCGATGGGACTTGATCCTGTGACCAGTATATCTGGCGCTATCACAGCCGTTGCCAACGTGGGCCCAGGCATGGGCAGCGTGATCGGTCCAACCGGGAACTTTGCTCCACTGCCAGACGCCGCTAAATGGTTGCTAAGTTTAGGAATGCTAATGGGACGCCTCGAGATACTGACGCTCATTGTTCTATTTTTCCCAGCCTTTTGGCGACGCTAACCAAGCAAAAAAATCAAGGAAACACAGATGAAATCATACGTATTTCTCGCTAGCGCATTGCTCGCAAACTCAGTATTCGTAAGTTCTGCCTTTGCTGATCAAATGGTCACATTGCCTGATGGCAAGCAAGTGTTACTAAAAGACGATTTTACTTGGCAGTATGTGGCAGAAAATAAAACAGAAGAAACAACAACGACAGAGATAACTTCAGCGGTAGCGACGGCGCCAGTCGCAGCTGTACCCGTAGTCGCAGTCCCAGTTGCAACCAGTACGCGTGGTACTACGATTGTGGTTAATAGTAAAAAGCCAAGCTTGCAACTGTCTCAATCAGGAGTGGATGTCGTATTAGGCGCGAGCCGCTATGAAGGTGGTGAGCTTATCATTCCGACAGCCATCACCAACCAAGGCACTCAAGCTGTCATTTTGGTATCACTTAACATCAGCGTATTTACCGCAGAAGGTGAGTTACTGGCACAACAAGAAGTCGCAGTCTGGAAATCAATCAAACGAATGGCCGACACTTACCTGCGACCAAAGACAGCTGAAGAAGGTAAGTTGATAGAACTCGACCTAGCAGAGCACCCTGAATATCAGATTAAAGCCGAGATTATCGAGGTCGTTGCCCGCTAAACCGGTGTAACAAACAGATAGATAGCGAAGAAATGGCAAGCGCAGCCCGCCAACACAAACAGGTGCCAGATGGCATGGTTATAAGGGATGCGTTTTGCCACATAGAAAATGACACCCAGCGAGTAAATCACCCCGCCAACCGCCAGTAACACCAAACCACCTATATCGATGTTCATCGCTAATTGATAAACAACAATCAAAGATAGCCAACCCATCGCTAAGTAAATGAACAGCGATAAGCGCTTGAATCGGTAAACAAAGGCAATCTTCATGATGATGCCCACCAGCGCAATTCCCCAGATCACCGCCATCAAGCCCATCGCTAATGGGGTTCTTAAGCCCACCAAAAGAAACGGCGTGTAACTGCCCGCGATCAGCAAATAAATCGCACAGTGATCGAGCGTTTTGAGTAAGCGCTTGGTTTTCTCAGTGGTGATCGAGTGGTACAACGTGGAAGCAAGAAAGAGCAGAATAATACTGCTGCCATACACCGCCATACTGGCAACAGTAAGCATGTCGGCTTGGTAATCAAACGCACGAATCAGTAACAGGATCAGGCCCACTACGCCAAGTACGACGCCCAAACCATGGGTTATCGCATTAGCGCGTTCTTCGATGTCACTGTATTCGCTGGCTGATGATGCAGACATGAGTATCCTACTAGAGTAAATGTTCGATTGACCCAGTATTACACATTAAGCTTACACGTGTAAGCTTAAATTTTTATGACAAAATGACTTATAAAATGTGCGATTCAGCTAAGACGCGTTTTCTAAATACTCGACCACCATCTTACCGGCGTCTTCTGGTGAGGTATCAAGCGGGACACTCAATTGACGCTGTAGTTGACCCATTCCCAGCAAGCTCGCCAACATACCTTTTGCGCCATCGCGATTGCGGTCTATCTCAAACCACAACTTAAGTTCTGTCTCACCACGATGAGCAACAACCTCAAGCTCACGCCAGCGACCATGATAAGGGCCAGTAGTCGGCACAAACTCAAACTCTTGGACAAACGGCAGTTCAAAGCCATCGACCGCTTCACATTCCACTTGGCGTATCCGCAGCCCTTGAGCTTCAAGTTCGTTAAAGATGCCATCGAGGAGCGCATCAGGACGAACCGTTAAGGAGTCTTTATCCGATGGGTCAATCGCCATCGCAATATCGAGCCCGGTTTCAAGCCATACTTTTGAGTCACCAATCGTGACTGGTGTATTCAGCGGTACATCAAACTCACATTCAAAGTCACGGGTTTCTCCCGGCTGAATCACAAAGGCATACGGCAGGCTCCATTTAGCCAACGAGTACGTCTGGTGCATTCGGCGTTTATGACCGCCCTCTTGCCTTTGCGAGTTCATGGTAACTTCTTTGACGTAACGACAGCACAAGTTGAGATCGATGTTGTCGATTTCTTGTGGCTGAGCGCCACCATAGACATGCACAATAATGCTCGCCTTCTTGCCTGGGTAAAGCACTTCCTGTTGCAATACAGAGTCCACCTTGGCAGATCCAATACCAAAACTAGCTAACGTTTTCTTTAAGAACGACATATGCACCTCCTTTAAAGCATCATCTTAAGCCTGAAAGAGGTTCAAACTCAAATATACTGCTCACACTATTTTAGCTCTAATATCGTTTAATTATCACTCAGGCGTCGATCGATAACTTAGATAGTGATAATCTAAGCCTTGATATGCATGCATATCATTATCCTGATTTATTTTTCGGATTGGCGAAAGCCAGACGAGTGACTCTTCAAGTAATTGAAGCGAAGCTCATGATAAGTCAGGCCATTAGATTGGCAATGGATATGCCTGACCGTTAGGTAAATTAATGCGCCCAACAGCTGTCAGGTTCTCGCACACCAACCGTAGTGCGATGCGTCGTCGTAGTGGCTTTGTTGCTGCTCCAACGGCTAAGAAATTGGCTCCTACAATGACTCTCGTTCAGAAGACTGCTTTATTAGCACCGACTGCAACAAAAGTAATTAAAGCCGCTTAACGAAAAGCGCAGTTTTTACTGCGCTTTTTTCTTGCCCAGTCCCATCTTGAAATGTCTTTACACATTGGTATTCCCTACCCGATTTGATACCTTAACCACAAATCATTATAAAATTTGTGGAGAAGTAAAGTATGAAGTGTCACCGCATTGAGGAACTGCTTGAACTGATGGAGCCTGAGTGGCAGAAAGATCAAGAGCTTAACCTATTAGAGTTCATTATTAAGCTATCAAACGAAGCAGGCTACCAAGGCAAGCTAGAAGAGCTGACTGACGATGTTCTTATCTACCATCTAAAAATGCGTAACAGCGAAAAAGATGAAATGATCCCAGGTCTTAAAAAAGACCAAGAAGATGATTTCAAAACGGCAATTCTAAAAGCGCGTGGCCTTCTTTAATCGCCTATTTGGTTAGAACTCAATTGCCGTATAGATAAAACACTCAATTTTAAAAAGCGACCACCAGGTCGCTTTTTTGTTTCTGTTCGCTATTTTTTCGTCACAACTGTTATGACTTTTGTTGTTAAAGGTTGATAGCGTTAAAGAAATGAGAACAAGATTGTCGCTATAATCGCCATCCATAAGAATCTTCTAAAATAATAAGAGTGAGTGCGATAACAACAAATGCACCAAGCTCAATTTCTACAGGTTCTCTAAACCATACTTTCAAGTAATGTCGTCATGCCCGACTTAACCGGGCAAACAAGCCACAAAAAGGATAGTCCATGAGTCAGGATAAAATCGACATCAAAGATGTGACTCCTAAAACCTTTAACCCAAAAACACATAAAGGTAATGGAGATCGATTTAACCCAAGTAACCGAATCTATGTTCGAGAAAGCAAAGGTAAATTCCAACAACTTCGTCGTTACGGCGGTTGGTTCTTACTTTTACTTTTTGCGCTTATCCCATGGATTCCATTTGGTGAACGACAAGCGATCTTGCTCGATATCGGTAGCCAGCAGTTCAACTTCTTTGGCACCACGCTATACCCACAAGATCTGACCCTACTCGCCATCCTATTTATGATTGCTGCGTTTGGCTTATTCTTCATAACCACCTTTTTAGGGCGAGTCTGGTGTGGTTATTTATGCCCGCAAACTGTCTGGACCTTCATGTACATCTGGTTCGAAGAGAAGCTGGAAGGTGCTGCCAATAAGCGAAGAAAACAAGACTCGGGCAAACTGACGAGCAATTTAATTCTCAGAAAAACCATCAAACACATCGCGTGGTGGGCGATTGCGATTGCGACGGGCTTAACCTTTGTCGGTTATTTCATCCCAATCAAAGAGCTGGTGGTTGGCTTCTTTACCTTTAACTCGACTTTCTGGCCGGTGTTTTGGGTATTGTTCTTTGCTGGGTGTACTTATGCGAATGCGGGATGGATGCGTTCTATTGTTTGTCTGCACATGTGTCCTTACGCGCGTTTCCAATCTGCAATGTTCGATAAAGATACCTTCATCGTGGGTTACGACACTGAACGAGGTGAAAGCCGTGGCCCTCGCTCTCGTAAAGCCGATCCAAAAGAACTTGGTCTAGGCGACTGTATTGACTGTAATTTATGTGTTCAAGTGTGCCCAACGGGTATCGATATCCGTGACGGCCTACAATACGAGTGTATTAACTGTGGCGCGTGTATTGATGCCTGCGACAACACCATGGAACGTATGGGTTATGACAAAGGTCTGATCAACTACACTACCGAGCACAGGCTCGATGGTCACACAACCAAGGTGATGCGTCCGAAGCTGCTAGGTTATGGCGCTATATTGATCGTCATGCTGGGTTTGTTCTTCGCACAGATAGCGAGTGTTGATCCTGCAGGCTTAAGTGTTCTACGAGATAGAAACCAGCTATTTAGAATCAATAGCCAAGGGCTTGTCGAAAATACTTACAACTTGAAAGTAATCAACAAAACTCAGCAAGAGCAAGAGTACAAGCTTGATGTCAGCGGGCTACCAGATTCTATCTGGTACGGTAAACAAACGATCACCGTAGACCCAGGTGAGGTTTTAAACCTTCCTATCAGCTTAGGCGTCGATCCAGAAAAACTGAGCTCACCAGTTTCGACAATTCAGTTTATACTCTCGGATAATGAAGAGTTTACGATGGAAGTCGAAAGCCGCTTTATCAAGAAGCTCTGATACCAGTCACCTTAGTGCTTGGTATAACACCCCAATAAATGGAAAAAGGTTCAGTAATGAGCCTTTTTTATTCTATGACGATGCAAGCCTTTAACTTTGATAACCTGACTCCTGACTTCATGTGGCACGCACTGGAGAGTATTGGAGTTCGTGCTGAATCCGGGCTTCTCGCTCTCAACAGCTACGAAAACCGGGTGTATCAATTCACCGATGAAGACCGTAAACGCTACGTCGTTAAGTTTTATCGTCCGCAGCGTTGGAACACAGCACAGATCCAAGAAGAGCACGACTTCGCGTTAGAGCTGATCGAACAAGAGTTACCGGTTGCTCCACCTATGCGAATCAACGGCGCAACCTTGCATGAATATCAAGGCTATCTATTTGCACTGTTTGAAAGCGTCGGTGGCAGGCAATATGAAGTCGACAATCTAGATCAATTGGAAGGCGTTGGGCGCTTCCTTGGTCGTATTCATAAAGCCAGTGCTGGAAGAACATTTCAGCATCGCCCGACCATCAGCTTAGATGAATACCTTTATCAGCCACGTAAGATTCTAGAGAACTCTCAGTTTATCCCAACGCACCTAGAAAACGCGTTCTTCAATGACGTCGACCTTCTGATCAAAGAGCTAGAGAGCCAGTGGCCAAGTAACATTGACAACATTCGTCTCCATGGCGATTGCCACCCGGGCAATATCTTGTGGCGCGACGGGCCAATGTTCGTCGATCTTGATGACGCGCGTAATGGTCCTGCTGTTCAAGATCTGTGGATGCTGCTTAACGGCGAACGCCAAGATAAAATGATGCAACTGGATATTCTGCTAGAGAGTTATCAAGAGTTTTGCGATTTTAATACCGCGCAACTGAAACTAATCGAGCCTCTGCGCGGTCTACGTATGGTGCATTACATGGCATGGTTGGCGAAGCGATGGCACGATCCTGCGTTTCCTCTGGCCTTCCCGTGGTTTAATGACCCGAAATATTGGGAGCAACAAGTACTTGCTTGTAAAGAGCAAATTGCTACCCTGCAAGAGCCACCACTTTCGTTAATGCCTCAGTGGTAACAGCAATCGCAACATACAACTAGATAAAAATTCAAACATAATGGAGATTGGATAAATGAAAAAGCTATTCGCATTTTTCTCATTGATCATGTTGAGCCTTTCAGCTCACGCTGCGAAATTTAACGAAGGTGAACACTACAAAGTTCTCGATCTAGAAGCATCAAAAAAACCAATGGTGACAGAGTTCTTCTCTTTTTACTGCCCACACTGTAATAGCTTTGAGCCAATCATCCAGCAGCTAAAACAACAGCTACCTAAAGACGCTAAGCTACAGAAGAACCATGTTTCATTCATGGGTGGCAACATGGGTCTGCCAATGAGCAAAGCTTACGCGACCATGATTGCACTGAAAGTTGAAGATAAAATGGTACCAGTGATGTTTAACCGCATCCACACCATGAACAAGCCACCACGCGATGAAGCAGAACTGCGTCAAATATTCCTAGATGAAGGCGTTGATGCTAAGAAATTCGATGCGGCATACAACGGCTTTGCAGTAGATTCTATGGTTCGTCGTTTCGACAAAGCATTCAAAGACAGCGGCTTGTCAGGCGTTCCAGCAGTTGTAGTAAACAACCGCTACCTGATTGACGCTCAAGGTATTAACTCTCTCGATGAGTACTTCGAGCTGGTTAACTTCTTATTAAAGAAGTAAGGTAATGATTAAAGGAAGCTTCGGCTTCCTTTTTTTTGCTTGTTCAAAAATCATCATTGATAAATAATTAACCTGGAAATTTAATGCTTTACTGCTATTAATAACCCGTCCTAAGAACCGGTGGGCAAGGAGCCCTTGAATGAAAATAAAAATAACTCTTCTCGCATTGAGCGTTGCAGCCTCTCCCGCTTTTGCCAAGCTTGCAGACGAACAAGGTTTCAGTGGTGAAATATCTATCAATACCGGGGTTGCCTCTTCCACCTCAAACTTTAATACCGATGCTGATAGCACCATTTCGTCAAATACACAGAAAGCCTCATCTGAGATCTCATTTCTTGTCGCACCTTTAGGCAGTGTCGCTTACACCTTTGGTGAAAAGCTAAATCACCAGGTGTACACAGGTACCGCTCGTGATGATGTGGCAACCGGTACTGTTGTACTGGAGGTTGGCTATAAATACCAACTAGAGTCAGGCATGACCATCGACGCGTCACTTCTGCCAACCATCATGTCAGGTGAGACTTGGGCTGATCCATACAACACCACATCAGCTCGCACGAAGACCGATGAAACTGGCAATGCCTTTCGTTTGAAATTAAGTAGCATCGCAGGTTCTGCATTCTCGCTAGACATGGCTTACGCGACTAAAGACGTGGAAGAAGATCAGGTTGAAGAAGCTCTCAAACGAGATGCCAATACGCTCTACTTGAAAGGTCAATATCGCCTGCCACTCAGTCGTACCATGATGCTTATTCCATCCGTTATCTATCAAACACGTGATGCTGATGGTAAAGCTGAGTCTTACGACCAATTCGGTGGTGAGGTAAGCTTATTTGGTGGCATGGGGCGTCACCAGTACGCACTAACAGCAGGTTACAACCAACGCTCTTACGATGCCAGCAGCATTACTTTCCAAAAGAAACGCAGCGACGACAATATCAACCTATTCGCCGCGTATGAATATGAGCAATTCATGAATTGGGACAACTGGTCATTTGTTTCACTGGCGGGCTACGGCACCAGCGACTCGAACATTACCTTCTACGACGAGTCTCAATATATCGTTTCAGTTGGCCTGAACTACAAGTTCTAGTTAGGCATCACTACTCGCTCATAACCATTAGTTCATAACAATTGGTTCATAACAACGAAAGCCTGCGTAAAAAGCAGGCTTTATTGTTTGTATACCAATCACAGTAAATAAATGACCCGTTGTTTACTACGATTGGTATGACTACACAGCTTGAGCTGAAAGTTGTTTCAGCAAGCGATCCATCGCTCGATAGCCAAGCGCCTCCGATAAATGCTTCTTTTCAATCTGCTCGTTACCCTCTAAGTCTGCAATGGTTCGTGCCACCTTGATGATTCGATGATAGGCACGAATCGATAAACCTAATCGATGCAGTGCGGTCTCAAGAAACTCCGCATCTTCGCGTCGCAATGGGCAATACTTTTCAATTTCTCGGCTACCTAACAGTGCATTCGATTTATGGTTTCGAGATAACATCAACTCACGAGCATGCTTAACCCTTTGCTTCACGACTTGAGTGGTTTCTCCACGATCGCCTCCTTCGGCTAACATCCCTTTGGGCAATAGAGGGATCTCCAATGACATATCGAATCTATCCAATAATGGCCCAGATAAGCGGTTGAGGTAACGCAGGATAATTTGCGGGTTCGCTCGAGCTTGATTGCCCTCGTAATAACCTGTTGGACTTGGGTTAAGTGCACCGACTAATTGAAAGCGAGCAGGAAAGCGAGTCTTACCCGCGACACGGGAGATAATGATTTCACCCGACTCTAGCGGCTCTCGCAGTGAATCAAGCACCTTACGCTCAAACTCTGGCATCTCATCAAGAAACAATAAGCCATTATGCGCCAAAGATATCTCACCGGGGCGAGGTATCGAGCCACCACCGACCAATGCTGCCATCGAACTCGAATGGTGTGGGGAACGGAAAGGTCGTTGTTTCCAGTTGTATTGATTGATCTCTTGTTGCGTTAATGAAGCCACCGAAGCAGTTTCCATCGCCTCGTCATCACTCATCTCAGGTAACAAATCGCGCAATCGAGAAGCCAACATGGTTTTTCCAGTTCCGGGCGGGCCGAGAAAAAGCAGGTTATGGTTGCCCGCTGCGGCGATCTCCAGTGCTCGCTTACCTTGCTGCTGGCCAATAATATCTTGTAAGTCACGATTATCAGACACATCGACATGATGATGCTCGGTTCGATATAAACCAAGCTGAGCCTGGCCACACATATCCGCACAAACCTCTAGCAAGGTTTGCGCTGATTTATGGGCCCCCTTGCCGACTAAGGCCGCCTGATCACCATTGTGATGTGGAACCACTAAGCATCGCTCGACACTATCGGCGGCTAACGTCGCAGGCAGAACGCCCTTTACCGAGCGCAACTCTCCTGACAATGCCAACTCACCGATAAATTCATGTTGAGCTATTTTTGATGTCGGAAGCTGATCTGACGCCACCAAAATCCCAAGCGCGATTGGCAGATCGAAACGGCCTCCCTCCTTGGGTAAATCAGCAGGCGCGAGGTTGACCGTGATCCTTTTTGATGGAAATTCAAAGCGAGAATTGATGATGGCACTCCTGACTCGATCTTTAGATTCCTTGACCGTCGTTTCAGGTAGCCCCACCAATGTAAACCCAGGCATACCGTTGCTTATATGCACTTCAACGGTCACTTCTGGTGCCTCTACTCCCACACTAGCCCGGCTGTGAATTATCGCGAGTCCCATAACTTTCCTTTGTCTTTGATTTAAAAGTATTCGCTCTGGGTATTCGTTGCTCACCAAAGCGATAAGGTTGTTATATAGCTTGGTGGAATGGTGTTTTAATGTGAAAAAAGAATGACATTTTCCTTGTCATACTGCAGATTTGTGTGATAACACTAGAGATGTAGACTTTTACTGAAGACAATAAACGAGAAAACTCGAATATTATGATTTTTAACGCTCGCATTTACGCACTGATTAACCTGATTATCGTAGTCATTATTAAGACTGCGCGGGGGCGAGTGGGAAGAAAGTAACCACGAATTAGAAAAAACCCCCGCACTGAAAAGTCCGGGGGTTTTTTCTAATTTAGCGATTCGATTTTTATAATTTTTATTATTTTCGGCCTTGCCGATTTACAGGAAGAATGGGAGCACAAGATGTGCAAAGACAACGGAAACAATGACCAAAATAAAGGTAATACGGAGGGATTACGATGAAAGGCGCAGAACTAGTCGTATCCGCACTCAAGCAACAAGGCATTGAGACCGTATTTGGTTACCCAGGTGGTGCCATCATGCCAATCTACGATGCACTTTATGACGGCGGTGTTGAACACATCCTTTGTCGCCATGAACAAGGTGCTGCAATGGCTGCCATTGGTATGGCGCGTGCAACACAAGACGTGGCTGTTTGTATGGCAACCTCAGGCCCAGGCGCGACTAACCTAGTAACAGGTCTTGCTGATGCCTTTATGGACTCCATCCCACTCGTCGCTATCACAGGTCAAGTTGCTAGCTCCCACATCGGTACCGATGCATTCCAAGAAATGGATGTGATTGGTATGTCTCTGTCATGTACTAAACACAGCTACCTCGTTACCGATATTGAAGATCTTGCGCCAACATTGGCTGAAGCATTTATCGTTGCAAAAGCAGGGCGTCCCGGTCCGGTTATTGTCGATATCGCTAAAGATGTTCAACTAGCCGAATCCCCTGTAAAAATTCTTCCTGAATTTACACCACCAGCCATTCCTGTTGTGACAACGGATGCTATTGAGCAAGCTCAGTACTTCCTGTCTCAAGCGACTCGTCCTGTTTTATACGTAGGTGGTGGCGTTCAACTGGCGAAAGCAACCGATGCAGTTCGCGAGTTTTTACGCCTTAACCCAATGCCGGCCGTAAGCACACTGAAAGGCTTAGGCACTATCGAACGTGACGACCCGCACTACCTTGGCATGCTTGGTATGCACGGCACTAAAGCCGCTAACCTAGTGGTTCAAGAAAGTGACCTGTTGATTGTTGTTGGCGCTCGTTTTGATGACCGAGTAACAGGCAAGCTTGATACTTTTGCTCCTCACGCAAAAGTTATCCATATCGATATCGATGCGGCAGAGTTCAGTAAGCTGCGCCTTGCTGATGCGCCAATTCGCGGTGACATCAACAAGATCCTGCCTCAACTAGAACTGAGCCAAGACATCTCATCTTGGGTTCACCACTCAGAAGGCCTTCGTAGCTCATTCAAGTGGCGCTACGACCACCCAGGTGATCTGATCTTTGCTCCACTACTGCTGAAGCAGTTATCAGACATGATGCCAGCAAGCTCTATCATTTCGACGGATGTTGGCCAACATCAGATGTGGGCCGCTCAGCACATTCAGCCTCGCGATCCTCAAAACTTCATCACCTCAGCCGGTCTAGGCACTATGGGCTTTGGTTTACCAGCCGCTATGGGTGCATCGGTTGGTCGTCCTGATGACCAATCGATTCTTATCTCTGGTGATGGTTCATTCATGATGAACATACAAGAGCTTGGCACGCTAAAGCGTCGTCAGATCCCAGTGAAGATGGTGCTTCTGAATAACTCTCGCTTAGGCATGGTTCGCCAATGGCAATCTCTGTTCTTTGATGGCCGACACAGCGAAACCATCTTGGATGACAACCCTGACTTCGTCATGCTCGCGAAAGCATTTGATATCCCGGGCAAAACCATCACGCGTAAAGAAGAAGTAGAGCCAGCATTGAAAGAGATGCTAGAAAGCAAAACTGCTTACCTACTTCACGTCCTTATCGATGAAGAAGAAAACGTATGGCCACTAGTACCGCCAGGTGCTTCAAACAGTGAGATGTTGGAGAACACATAACATGAAAAGATACCTATTAGACATCAAAGCCGATGATAAGCCTGTACTACTAGAGCGTGTTCTTCGTGTTATCCGTCACCGTGGCTTCATCGTTAAGCAAGTCGCGGGCACTCAAAACCACGAAAGCAAGGTGGCGAGTGTAGAGATCATTGTCGACAGTGACCGTCCGATCTCTTTTTTGGTAAACCAAATCGAAAAGCTGTGGGATGTACGTTCCGTTGACGTTATCTCTATCAGTCGTAATGAATTGCCAAACAACAACTTACAGCAAAAGATAAACGCATAAGGAACCGCAAACATGACAGCTAAAACAGCAGACTATATTTGGTTTAACGGTGAAATGGTTCCTTGGGCAGAGGCGAACGTTCACGTCCTGACTCACGCAATGCACTACGGTACTTCTGTGTTTGAAGGCGTTCGTTGTTACAACGCGCCAAAAGGGCCGGTAATCTTCCGTCACCCAGAGCATGCAAGACGCCTAAAAGACTCAGCGAAAATCTACCGCTTCCCTATTCCTTTTACTGAGGAAGAAATTATGGAAGCGACTCGCGAAACGCTACGCCAAAATAAGCTACAGTCTGCGTACATACGCCCACTGGGCTTTGTCGGTAATGTTGGTTTGGGTGTGTGTCCGCCAGAAAATACTGAGATGGATCTGATCATCGCTGCGTTCCCTTGGGGTTCTTACCTAGGTGAAGAAGCGCTAGAGAATGGTGTAGATGCGATGATTTCAAGCTGGAATCGTGCCGCACCAAATACTATCCCTACCGCTGCGAAAGCCGGTGGTAACTACCTATCTTCATTACTGGTTGGTGGTGAAGCTCGTCGTCATGGTTACGATGAAGGTATCGCACTGAGCGTCGATGGTTACCTTTCAGAAGGTGCTGGCGAGAACATCTTTGTGATTCGTAATGGTGTGTTATCAACGCCACCAGCAACCAGCGCGATTCTACCGGGCATCACCCGTGATTCAATCATGACACTAGCAAAAGACATGGGTTACGAAATCCGTGAAGAGAACATTGCTCGTGAAGCGCTATACCTTGCCGATGAAGTATTCATGACAGGCACAGCTGCAGAGATCGTTCCGGTTCGCAGTGTAGACAAAATTACAGTAGGTGAAGGCAAACGCGGTCCTATCACTGAAAAAGTTCAAGCAGCTTACTTTGGTTTATTCAATGGAACCACTGAAGATAAATGGGGCTGGTTAGACTACGTTTATCCAGCAGACCATGCGTCAGAAAGCCAAACACAAACAAATAAGTAAGCAACAGCCAAATATTTTATAAGGATTTAAACAATGCCAATCTATCGTTCAGCAACGACAACCCACGGACGCAACATGGCTGGTGCGCGCGCTTTATGGCGTGCAACTGGCGTTAAAGATGATGACTTCGGTAAGCCGATCATCGCGGTTGTAAACTCTTTCACTCAATTTGTTCCAGGCCACGTTCACCTTAAAGATATGGGTCAGCTGGTTGCGGGTGAAATCGAGAAAGCGGGTGGTATCGCAAAAGAATTCAACACCATCGCGGTCGATGATGGTATCGCAATGGGCCACGGCGGCATGCTGTACTCACTGCCATCACGTGAGCTTATTGCAGACTCAGTAGAATACATGGTCAATGCACACTGTGCGGATGCAATGGTGTGTATCTCTAACTGTGACAAAATCACTCCGGGAATGATGATGGCAGCAATGCGCCTTAACATCCCAGTGATCTTTGTATCAGGCGGCCCAATGGAAGCAGGTAAAACCAAGCTTTCAGATCAAATCATCAAGCTCGACCTTGTTGATGCGATGATTCAAGGTGCTGATCCAACGATTTCAGACGAGCAAAGTGAGCAAGTAGAACGTTCTGCATGTCCAACCTGTGGTTCATGTTCAGGTATGTTCACAGCAAACTCAATGAACTGTCTAACAGAAGCACTTGGCCTATCTCAGCCGGGTAACGGTTCTATGCTGGCAACACACGCAGACCGTGAAGAGCTATTCATCAACGCTGGTAAACGCATCGTTGATCTAACCAAGCGTTACTACGAGCAAGATGACGAGTCAGCACTGCCTCGCAACATCGCAAATCGCGCAGCCTTTGATAATGCTATGGCGCTTGATATCGCAATGGGTGGCTCAAGTAACACCGTTCTTCACCTTTTAGCGGCCGCCCAAGAAGGCGACATTGATTTCGATATGGATGATATCGATGCGATGTCTCGCCGTGTTCCACACCTATGTAAAGTGGCGCCTTCAACACCGAAGTACCACATGGAAGATGTTCACCGTGCTGGTGGCGTAATGGCTATCCTAGGTGAACTTGACCGTGCAGGTCTATTGAACAACCAAACTCGCACCGTGCTTGGTCTAAGCATGCAAGAGCAGCTCGCTCAATACGACATCATGCAAACAGAAGACGAAGCCGTGCTTAAGTTCTTCCGTGCAGGTCCTGCGGGCATCCGTACCACCAAAGCTTTCTCACAAGATTGCCGTTGGGATCGTCTAGATGACGACCGCAAAGAAGGTTGTATTCGTACCAAAGAAAACGCGTTCAGCCAAGAAGGTGGCCTAGCGGTACTTTCAGGTAACATCGCGGTTGATGGTTGTATCGTTAAGACTGCGGGTGTTGATGAAGAAAACCTTAAATTCCAAGGCCCTGCAATCGTATTCGAAAGCCAAGATACGGCAGTAGAAGGCATCTTAGCGGGTAAAGTAAAAGCAGGCGAAGTGGTTGTCATTCGTTACGAAGGTCCTAAAGGCGGCCCGGGTATGCAAGAAATGCTCTACCCAACGACTTACCTAAAATCGATGGGTCTAGGCAAGTCTTGTGCTCTTCTAACCGATGGTCGTTTCTCTGGTGGTACATCAGGTCTTTCTATCGGTCACGCTTCTCCAGAAGCAGCAAGCGGCGGCGTAATTGGTCTAGTGAACACAGGCGATATCATCACTATCGATATCCCTAACCGCTCAATCACGCTTGATGTGGCTGAAGATGAACTAGCAGCACGTCGTGAAAAACAAGATGCATTAGGCTGGAAACCAGAAAACCGTCAACGTGAAGTGTCTTTCGCACTGAAAGCTTACGCAAGCATGGCGACCAGTGCCGACAAAGGCGCTGTACGTGATAAGTCTAAGCTTGAGGGCTAACTATGAGTGATGACACCTCCAGTCCCAAAAAACAAAGTGGCGCAGATTATCTGCGCCAGATCCTGAGAGCGCCGGTTTACGAAGCGGCAATAGTGACACCTCTGCAAGATATGCCACGCTTAAGCGCTCGTATCGGTAATCAGGTTCAGCTAAAACGAGAAGACCGTCAGCCGGTACACTCGTTTAAGCTGCGCGGTGCTTACAACATGGTTTCAAGCCTTTCTGAACAACAGAAAGCAGCCGGTGTTATCGCAGCATCCGCAGGAAATCACGCACAAGGTATGGCGTTATCTGGCTCTAAGTTAGGTATTCAAACCACAATCGTGATGCCAAAAACGACACCGGATATCAAGGTCGATGCAGTACGCGGATTTGGCGGTAAAGTCGTTTTACACGGCAGTAATTTCGATGAAGCGAAAGCGGAAGCGGAACGTCTGTCGGCTGAACATGGCTTCACCTTTGTTCCTCCTTTCGATCACCCACTCGTGATTGCAGGGCAAGGCACTATGGGCATGGAGATGCTGCAGCAAAACGGCCACATGGATTATATCTTTGTGCCGGTTGGTGGTGGTGGCTTAGCCGCTGGTGTTGCAGTGCTTATCAAACAACTGATGCCAGAGATTAAAGTGATTGCGGTAGAGCCTGAAGACTCGGCTTGCTTGAAAGCAGCACTGGATGCGGGTGAACCTGTGGTACTGGATCAGGTCAGCATGTTTGCTGATGGTGTTGCGGTTAAACGCATTGGTGAAGAGACATTCCGTCTTTGCCAACAGTACATTGATGGTCATATTACCGTCTCTAGCGATGAAATCTGCTCTGCGGTAAAGGACATCTTTGAAGATACCCGTGCGATTGCTGAGCCTTCAGGAGCACTTGCTCTGGCTGGCTTGAAGAAGTTTGCAGAACAAAACCGACTGCAAAATAAGCAACTAGCAACGGTACTTTCTGGTGCGAACACCAACTTCCACGGTCTGCGTTATGTCTCTGAGCGTTGTGAATTGGGTGAGAAACGAGAAGGTCTACTTGCGGTAACTATTCCAGAGCGACAAGGTGCGTTCCTAGAGTTCTGTAACATTATTGGTGGTCGAGCGGTGACTGAGTTTAACTACCGCCACAACGACGAAAGCCTGGCGAATATCTTCGTTGGTGTACGTCTACAAGGTGGACAAGAAGAACTCGAACACATCATCAATGACTTACGTGAGGGTGACTACGCGGTTGTCGACTTGTCTGATGACGAGATGGCAAAACTGCACATTCGTTACATGATTGGCGGTAAACCATCGAAGCCATTGAAAGAACGTCTTTACAGCTTTGAGTTTCCTGAATACCCGGGTGCATTGATTAAATTCCTTGATACCTTAGGGACTCACTGGAATATCAGCCTGTTCAACTATCGTAACCATGGTGCCGATTACGGTCGAGTGCTGTGTGGCTTCGAACTCGGTGATGATGATTTAGCTCAGTTCTCTACACACTTAGAAGAACTTGGCTACCAATGCAAAGATGAAACCGATAACCCTTCCTACAAGTTTTTCTTGTCTTAAGAGTTAAGCTATCGAACCAAAAGAGCGAGTATTTACTCGCTCTTTTTATTTGAGCGTTTCCGATAAACCTCACACGATCCTATTTTAAATAGATCATTACAGTGCTTTACGATGATCTAACCAATCTTGGTGAAGCTGTTCACTTGATCCTAGATATTTGACCATCCATTCGATCAATTTATGGTTGTCATCTTTTCTCCACACCAAACAACAGTGACTTTGTGGGCTAGGCTCCGGTAGTATTTTTTCCACCAGCAAGCCTTGTTCGATAATAGGCGCGGCAATATGCCTTGGCATGTAACCCACCCCAACACCATTCTTGAGGCACTCTATCGCACTGTACCAATTAGGTAATAAAAGACGTCTCTGACTCGCATAGTGGCCAGTATGGCGCTTAGGCAATACGCTAGAAGTATCATCCAAACAGATCGCGGGATACTGGCTAACAAAGGCTTCATTAAGGTTTTGCTCTCGCACACACGGGTGACTGGGTGACATCACAAATGCCCAATCTAACCGCCCCATATCCTTAACTTCAAAGTCACCACCAACCGGAATCGCCGAAGTGGCTCCAATGACGACATCGGCCCTGCCCTGTGCAATGGCTTCCCAAGAACCATTAAACACTTCCATGTTGATCTGCAGCTCAGCGAACTCAAAGGTTTGATAAAACTCTTCAATCATCGGCTTCATCTTGTCGAGCTTAACCACGTTATCAAGGGTTAGACGTAAGGTTTTCTTCCAACCACGCGCAGCTCGGCGAGTTTGCGCACTGAGTTCTTCCATCTGTCTCAGCAGTTGACGAGCCTCTTCAATAAACAACTCCCCAGCAGGCGTCAGCTCTACTTTTCTTGGTAAGCGTCTGAAAAGTAGAACATCAAGCTCTTGCTCTACCTGCCTAACCCCATAGCTGATCGCCGATGGTACTTTGTGCAATTGCTCTGCAGCCGCAGTAAAGCTGCCCAAGCGAGCAACGGTATCAAGCATTTCTAACGAGGATTTAGAGAACATAAGCCTTCAAATTTTTTGATTGATAACTACATATTTTAGCGTTTTATTTTATCAGCTCTGAAAAATAGAATGTCAGCATAAATAAACAGGGGTTCTTACTCCTGAGTATCTAACAATTTTTTTGATGATAAAAACATCACTACCTTTAGTTTAATGGCATTTTATGAATATTTCTAAATTTCAATTGGTCTACCTTGCAGTTCTTTCCATGCTTGGCTTTATTGCGACCGATATGTACCTTCCTGCATTTAAGGCAATGGAAGTCGATTTTGCAACCGGCCCTGAGCAGATTGCTCTGTCTCTAACCGTATTCCTTGGTGGTATGGCAATGGGTCAGCTTCTTTGGGGTCTGGCGAGTGACAAGTATGGTCACCGTAATACGCTAGCGGTTGGTCTTGTTATCTTTACTGCAGCTTCATTCGGCTTAGCATTCAGTACCGAAGTATGGCACCTACTGACGCTGCGCTTCATTCAAGCGATCGGTGTGTGTGCGCCTGCGGTAATCTGGCAAGCAATGGTTATTAAGCGTTACTCTCAAAGCAGCAGCCAGCAAATTTTTGCGACTATCATGCCTCTAGTAGCGCTATCTCCAGCATTAGCACCGCAACTGGGTGTGTTGCTAGCAGACAGCTTTGGTTGGCACAGTATCTTTATCACACTGACGCTAATGGGCGCATTGTTGATCGCAACGACCATGGCTCAACCAAAAGAAGCGCCAGAAGTAAAACAAACGTCGATCAAAACCGATATCAAAGCACTGCTTCATTCAAAGCCTTACATGGGTAATGTGTTGATGTTTGCTTCAGCGTCAGCAGCGTTCTTCGCTTACCTAACCGGTATGCCAGAGATCATGGCTCAACTGGGTTATGAAGCAAAAGACATCGGCTTGAGCTTTATTCCACAAACCATTGCATTCATGGCGGGTGGTTACTTCGGTAAGCAGGCAGTGAAGAAGTATGGCGATGGTGTCGTACTAAGAAATCTTATTGGTTTGTTTAGTGTTGCCGCATTACTGATTTTCATTGCATCACAATGGGAACTGACTTCAATCTGGCCTCTACTCGCACCTTTCTGTCTAATTGCCGTAGCGAATGGCGCACTTTACCCAATCGTAGTAAACCGTGCCCTATCAAGCGCGAAACAGAGCCCTGCGACAGCGGCTGGCTTACAAAACAGCCTGCAAATCAGTATTAGTGGCCTAGCAAGTGCATTGGTTGCAGCAATGGCAAGCCAAGCACTAAGCGCAACAGGTATCGCGGTAGTAATTTGTTTAGGTGCTCTGTGGGTTGGCTATATTATTTCGAACAAAGAGCTTTCTGAACACTTCGCAACACCGGATAACTCTCGAGTGGTTGCTGACGATAAGCAAGACTAGTTTCTCGTTTAACGAAAACAAAAAAGAGCGAGTAATCTCGCTCTTTTTTTATATCTAAAGTTATTTAGAAAGCAGCCAGTAGCATTGCTACTGGCTTGTATCAGAATATCTTTTGGACGTTAGTACTTACTTCTTAGTTGGACGTTTCCAATCAGCAATCTTACGTTCTTTAGCACGGCTGATAACTAACTCATTCTCAGCAACATCACGAGTTACTGTAGAGCCAGCACCAACGGTAGCGCCATTACCAATCGTAACGGGAGCAATTAATTGACTATCTGAGCCAACGAATACGTCATCGCCGATGATGGTCTTAAACTTATTTGCGCCATCATAGTTACAAGTGATAGCACCTGCACCCACGTTTACGCGCTGACCAATTTCAGCATCGCCTAAGTACGTTAGGTGATTCGCTTTAGAGCCTTCACCAAGGCGAGTGTTCTTCATTTCGACAAAGTTACCAACGTGCGAGTTATTACGCATGTCAGCACCAGGACGTAGACGAGTGAAAGGACCAACCGTACAGTCTTCACCGACCGTTGCACCTTCAATTACACTGTATGGACGCACGATGGTGTTGTCATCGATCTCACAGTCTTTCAATACACAACCGGTACCGATAACCACGTTGTCGCCAATGCTTACGCTGCCTTCGATGATAACGTTAGTATCAATCTCAACATCCATGCCGCACTGCAATTCACCGCGTAGATCAAAGCGGCTTGGGTCACGTAGCATAACGCCTTGCTTCAATAGTTTGTCGGCTTGCTCAGCTTGATAAGCGCGTTCTAAACGAGCCAGTTGAGAGCGGTCGTTCACGCCTTCAACTTCAATAGGGCTTACTGGGTGTACAGCTTCTACAGCACGACCTTCATCGTGAGCCGCTGCAATAACGTCAGTCAGGTAGTATTCACCTTGTGCGTTATCGTTGCTTAAGCCAGACAACCAACGCTTCAGATCGCCACCTGTCGCAACCATAACGCCAGTGTTGATCTCTTTGATAAGCTTCTGCTCATCGGTTGCATCTTTTTGTTCAACGATAGCCACAACAGGACCATTACGACGAATAATGCGACCGTAGCCCATTGGGTTATCTAACACGACCGTAAGTAGCGCGATGCCACCGTTTGGTTGAGCGTCTAATAGGTTTTCAATGGTTTGAGGTGAAATCAATGGAACATCACCGTATAGCACCAGTACTTTTTCATCATCAGCGAAATGTGCAGATGCCTGATCCACAGCGTGGCCAGTACCCAACTGCTCAGCTTGCAGTGCCCAGTTTACCGATTCTTCAGCTAAAGTAGCCTTCATCTGATCACCACCGTGACCGTAAACCAAGTTGATGTTTTGAGCGCCGAGACCATTACATGTATCAATAACATGCTTCACCATTGGCTTACCTGCAAGCGTGTGCAGAACCTTTGGTGTGTTTGAATACATGCGAGTGCCTTTGCCCGCTGCGAGAATTACCGCGCTAAACTTCATTGTAAACCTATCCAACATTATTTTTATTAAGCCGATATTGTAACCGTTTTTAGCTAACAAATTAAATTGTAATAGCTATTTAACCAGTACTGATACGTAAAAGGGTCATCATTAGTCCTCAATGTGTAAACACATTTCAGGGCGGGATAACCTAAAAATGCAAAAAGGCGACCCTTAGGTCGCCTTTATCTCAGAGTCAGTAATCTTATAAAAGATTAACGACGCTGTTTTGTCAGTTCGATAACTCGTAACTGAGCAATGGCTTTAGCCAGTTCACCGGCCGCTTGTGCGAAGTCTATGTCGCCATGCTGATTTTGGATATTCTCCACAGCCTTGCGTTTAGCTTCTTCCGCCTTTGCTGCGTCTAGTTCTTCACCACGGATAGCCGTATCAGCCAGTACAGTCGCTGTACCAGGTTGAACTTCTACCATACCACCAGAAACATAAATAATTTCTTCGTGGCCGTGCTGCTTAACAATACGCACCATACCAGGCTTGATAGCGGTCAGCAGTGGAGTGTGACCATGGAAAATACCAAGCTCACCCTCACTACCGGTCACCTGAAACGTCTCAACAAGGCCTGAGAAAATTTGTTTCTCTGCACTTACAACGTCTAGGTGAAAGGTTATTGCTGCCATATCGCCTCCTAGTTAGCCTTATAGCTTCTTAGCATTCTCAATAGCTTCGTCAATTGCACCACAGTACATGAACGCTTGCTCTGGAATGTCATCGTATTCACCAGATAGAAGACCTTGGAAGCCACGTAGAGTCTCTTTAAGAGGTACGTAAACGCCTGGGTCACCTGTAAATACTTCCGCTACGTGGTAAGGCTGAGTTAGGAACTTCTCAATCTTACGAGCACGAGATACAACTTGCTTATCTTCTTCAGATAGCTCGTCCATACCTAGGATAGCAATGATATCTTTCAGCTCTTTATAGCGCTGAAGAGTAGACTGAACGCCACGAGCGATGTCGTAGTGCTCTTGTCCAACTACCAATGGATCCAGTTGACGTGAAGTAGAATCTAGCGGGTCGATCGCTGGGTATAGACCCATAGATGCGATATTACGGTTAAGTACTACCGTTGCATCTAAGTGAGCGAACGTTGTTGCTGGAGACGGGTCAGTCAAGTCATCCGCAGGTACATATACCGCCTGTACAGACGTGATAGAACCAGCTTTAGTTGACGTGATACGCTCTTGTAGAACACCCATTTCTTCAGCTAGTGTAGGTTGGTAACCTACCGCAGAAGGCATACGACCTAGAAGTGCTGATACTTCAGTACCTGCTAGTGTGTAACGGTAGATGTTATCAACGAACAGTAGAACGTCACGACCTTCGTCACGGAAGCGTTCAGCCATTGTTAGACCAGTCAGTGCAACACGTAGACGGTTACCTGGTGGCTCGTTCATCTGACCGTAAACCATCGCTACTTTTGATTCTTCAGGGTTTTCGATGTTTACAACACCTGCTTCCTGCATCTCAAAGTAGAAATCGTTACCTTCACGAGTACGCTCACCTACACCTGCAAATACAGATAGGCCTGAGTGTTGAAGTGCGATGTTGTTGATAAGTTCCATCATGTTAACGGTCTTACCTACACCAGCACCACCGAATAGACCGATTTTACCACCCTTAGCGAATGGACAAATCAAGTCGATTACTTTAACACCAGTTTCTAGAAGAGAAGTCTCGTTAGACTGCTCTTCGTAGCTTGGAGCTTCGCGGTGAATTGCGTAATGCTCTTCAGCACCGATTTCACCACACTCATCAATTGCGTCACCTAGGACGTTCATGATACGACCAAGTGTCTTAGTACCTACTGGTACCGAGATTGGAGCGCCAGTATTTTCAACTGTCAAACCACGACGTAAACCATCAGAGCTACCCATTACGATTGCGCGTACTACGCCACCGCCAAGTTGTTGCTGAACTTCAAGAACTAGACGCTCTTTCACTTCATTAACATTCAGAGCATCGTATACACGAGGTACTTCGCCCTGTGGGAACTCTACGTCGACTACCGCACCAATGATCTGTACGATCTTACCTGTAGCCATCGTTAATCCTCTAACTATTTAGTTTTACCTAAGCTTAAACCGCAGCTGCGCCTGAAACGATCTCAGAAAGTTCTTGTGTAATCGCCGATTGACGGGCTTTGTTATACACAAGTTCTAAGTCATCAATAATGTCACCAGCGTTATCTGTTGCTGATTTCATTGCAATCATTCGAGCTGCTTGCTCACAAGCAAGATTCTCGACCACACCTTGATACACTTGAGATTCGACGTATCGAACTAATAGTGCATCTAGTAGTGGTTTTGGCTCGGGCTCATAAATGTAGTCCCAAGAATGACTGCGTTTCATTTCTTCGCTGTCTGATTTAGGCAAAGGAAGTAATTGATCGATCGTTGGTTCTTGAACCATAGTGTTTTCAAATCTGTTAAACACTACGAACAGGCGATCCAATTCACCTTCATCATATTTCTTCAGCATAACGCTTACAGAGCCAATCAAGTCTTCAAGGCTTGGGCGATCACCCAGACCTGAAACTTGAGCTGCTACTTTCGCGCCGCTGTTATTGAAAAATGCTGTTGCTTTAGTACCTACAATTGCAAGTTCTACATCAGCACCTTTCTCAGACCAATCTTTCATGTCGTTCATAGCTTTTTTGAACAAGTTAATGTTCAAACCACCACAAAGACCACGGTCTGTAGAAACGATGATGTAACCAACACGTTTGGCTTCACGTTCCTCAAGATAAGGATGCTTATACTCGAGGCTACCATTAGCCAAATGACCGATCACTTTACGCATTGTTTCTGCATATGGACGAGTAGCTTCCATTGCGTCTTGAGAACGACGCATTTTCGAAGCTGCTACCATTTCCATTGCTTTCGTAATCTTCTGTGTGCTTTTAACACTACCGATTTTATTACGTATCTCTTTTGCGCCGGCCATCGTTACTCTCCGTTAATGGTATGAGGTGGCCCTAAGACCACCTACCAATTACCAGGTCTGGGTTGCCTTGAAATCGTCAACAAGCTTCTTCAGCTCAGCTTCGATTTCTTTGTTGAAAGCACCCGTTGCGTCGATCTGTGTTGCTAGATCAGCGTATTGACCACGAGCAAACGACAGTAAAGCAGCTTCAAAATCTAGAACTTTTGACAGTTCTACGTCTTGAAGGTATCCACGCTCTGCAGCGAAGATTACTAGAGCTTGGTCAAATACAGACATAGGAGCATATTGTTTCTGCTTCATCAGTTCTGTAACTTTTTGACCGTGGTCTAGTTGCTTTTTGGTCGCTTCATCAAGATCCGATGAGAACTGTGCAAATGCTGCTAGTTCACGGTATTGAGCTAGAGCAGTACGGATACCGCCAGATAGCTTCTTGATGATTTTAGTCTGCGCCGAACCACCTACACGAGAAACTGAGATACCAGGGTCAACAGCTGGACGTACGCCCGCGTTGAATAGTTCAGTTTGTAGGAAGATCTGACCATCAGTAATCGAGATTACGTTCGTTGGTACGAATGCAGATACGTCACCAGCTTGCGTTTCGATGATAGGAAGAGCAGTTAAAGAACCAGTCTTGCCTGTCACTTCACCGTTAGTGAACTTTTCTACGTATGCTTCGCTTACACGAGCAGCACGCTCTAGTAGACGAGAGTGAAGGTAGAAAACATCACCAGGGAACGCTTCACGGCCAGGTGGACGCTTAAGTAGTAGTGAAATTTGACGGTAAGCTACCGCTTGCTTAGATAGATCATCATAAACAATCAGAGCATCTTCGCCGCGATCACGGAAGTATTCACCCATCGCACAACCAGCATACGGTGCAAGGTATTGCAGCGCAGCAGATTCAGAAGCAGATGCAACAACAACAACAGTGTTAGCCAGTGCGCCGTGCTCTTCTAGTTTGCGAACTACGTTAGCAATAGTCGACGCTTTTTGGCCGATAGCTACGTAGATAGAGAAAATACCAGAGTCTTTCTGGTTGATAATCGCATCGATCGCCATTGCTGTTTTACCAGTCTGACGGTCACCGATTACTAGTTCACGTTGACCACGACCGATAGGGATCATTGAGTCAACTGACTTGTAACCAGTTTGAACAGGTTGATCTACCGATTTACGGTCGATTACACCTGGTGCGATAATTTCTACAGGCGAAGTTAGTTTCGCTTCGATAGGACCTTTACCATCAATTGGCTCACCTAGCGTGTTTACAACACGACCAAGCATTTCAGGACCTACTGGTACTTCAAGAATACGACCAGTACCTGTAACTTTCATGCCTTCCTGTAGGTCAGCATACGGGCCCATTACAACAGCACCAACCGAATCACGGTTCAAGTTTAGTGCTAGCGCGTAACGGCCACCCGGTAGTTCGATCATTTCACCTTGCATCACGTCCGCTAGGCCGTGGATGCTAAGGATGCCATCGCTTACAGAAACGATAGTACCTTCATTGCGAGCTTCACTAACAACGTCGAAAGATTCAATACGTTGTTTAATTAGATCGCTAATTTCAGTGGAATTAAGTTGCATGCTCCAATCCCCATTAAGACTGCAATGCATCGCTCAGGCGGTCTAAACGACTGCGCGCTGAGTTATCGATGACTAGGTCTCCGGCTCGAATAATAACTCCACTAAGTAGAGTCTCATCTATACTGCAATTCAGCTGAACTTTGCGCGCTAGGCGCAGTTCCAATTTGCTGATGATGCTTGTGCGCTGTTCTTCAGAAAGTTCAACCGCTGAAGTAACGTCAACGTCGATTTCTTTCTCGTGCTCTTGTTTAAGCAATAAGAACTGTTTACAAACATCAGGAAAGGCCATTAAACGACCATTCTCTGCCATAACTTTAATTAAGTTCTGGCCGAATTCATCAAATTGTTCGCCACAAATTACAATGAATATTTCAGCTAACTTTTCAGCAGTCATTGAACTGCTTAATAAATTATGAACATCATCATTTTGTGCCACTTCGGCAGCAAAAGTAAGCATTTGACCCCATTGGTCTAGCTCACCTTTATCTACCGCAAAGTCAAACGCTGCTTTAGCATAGGGGCGTGCGATTGTAGTCAAATCAGACATATACAGCCCCTTGCTTTAAAGTTTTGCAGTAATGTTGTTAAGAAGATCATTGTGTACATCTTTATCGATTGTACGCTCAAGGATTTTCTCAGCACCAGCTATAGCCAGAGTTGCGACTTGTTTGCGCAGGTCATCACGGGCACGTGTGCGTTCAGCTTCAATTTCAGCTTCAGCTTGCGTTAAGATCTTCTGGCGTTCTGCCTGAGCCTCTTCGCGAGCTTCATCAATAATTTGAGCTTTACGTTTGTTTGCCTGATCAATAACCTCAGTTGCAGTGCGCTTCGCTTCCTTCATTTGCTCAGAAGCGTTGGCTTGTGCCAGGTTCAAGTCTTTAGCAGCGCGTTCAGCGGCTACAAGACCGTCAGCAATTTTCTTCTGACGTTCTTCAATTGCTTGCATGATTGGTGGCCATACATATTTCATGCAGAACCAAACAAACAGCGAAAAAGCAATTGCTTGACCTAACAGAGTTGCGTTCATATTCACAACAGCTACTCCTCGTTAAGAATCAACTACAAAAATTTAATTAACTATTAAGAGTTAATTAGCCTGCTAGCTGACTTACAAATGGGTTAGCAAACGTGAATAGTAGTGCGATTACGATACCGATCATTGGAACAGCATCCAGTAGACCAGCGATGATGAACATCTTAACTTGTAGCATTGGAGCCATTTCAGGTTGACGCGCAGCGCCTTCTAGGAATTTACCACCAAGAATAGCAAAACCAATTGCAGTACCTACGGCACAAAGACCAACAATGATAGCAACAGCGATTGCTGAAAAACTTAGTACAGTTTCCATTTACGTTCTCCGATTAACATTAATAGTTAGAATAAAGCTTAAAAATTTTTTTAGTGATCACTATCTTCATGGGCCATTGATAGGTAAACGATTGTCAACATCATGAAAACAAACGCTTGAATCAAAATAACCAAGATATGGAAGATAGCCCAAGGTAGTGCACCTACCCATTGTAAGTACCACGGTAGCATTGCCGCGATAAGAATAAACACCACCTCACCCGCAAACATATTACCAAATAAACGCATACCTAGAGATAGTGGCTTCGCTAATAGCGAAATTACCTCAAGCACCAAGTTAAATGGAATCATGATTGGGTGATTAAATGGATGCAGTGCCAATTCTTTAGCAAATCCGCCTAAGCCTTTTACTTTGATGCTGTAGTAGATCATCAGAGCAAAAACACCTAAAGCCATTGCCATTGTTATATTTACATCAGCTGTAGGAACCACTTTCAAGTAAGGGATACCTAGCCAATGCTCTGCAGGATACGGTAAGAAATCGATAGGCACTAAGTCCATCAAGTTCATTATGATAATCCAGCAGAATATAGTCAGTGCTAATGGAGCTACCAGAGGATTGCGGCCATGGAAAGTTTCTTTAACGTTGTCGCCAACGAATTCCACTACCATTTCAACAAAACACTGAAGCTTACCAGGTACACCTACTGTTGCTTTCTTAGCGACTGAGCGAAAAACCCAAAGGAATAACACCCCTGTCAGCACAGAAAAAAACAGACTGTCTATATGTACGTTCCAGAAACTTGTTTCCTCTACAAGACCAAACTTAGCTAAAGAAAGGTTTTGTAAATGGTGTTCAATGTATCCGGATGCTGTTGGCGCAGCCATAACTCATCCTATTTTTTATTGTTAATGAAAAGCACTGGCGCAAAGATATTAATACCTAGAACCAGTAAATAGGTCAGTTTGAGGGGAATTAATTCCACCTGCATATACATGTAGACAATAGAGAATAGTAAAACTGTGATTAAGATTTTGAGCACTTCGCCAGCATAGAACGACGCCGCAACTAACTTAGTTGCACGAGCTCCACAAAATAGGAAAGCACACACACAAAAAACTACATTCGCGATGACAAAAATACCGCCACCGATTAATGCAGCAAAACCCCAATCAGGATTAACAGCTAAACCTAACCCTATCGCCACTAATATAACCGCGCTAAGCTCGATCAATAACATTTGCTTTGCAAGCACTCGTCCTGGTCTTGCTAACGCCGCTACCATGTATTCGTTCCTCTTTAAGCCCACTTTACCACTCGCTTATAAGCGTGCTGAGAAATTGGCGAAAATTATACGTTCAGCCAAATTGATTGCAATCACAATGCAGCAATCTTTTACATTTTTGCATACAAACCGACAACTTTTGTACGAAATTACTTGTTTATTACATAATTGACCTAAATCAATTATCTCATTTAGTACTCTAGTTTAGCAATAAGTTGCTCTAATTTGTGAGGCTCATCAAGAGTAATCGTCACTTTTGACTTACCGCTAACAGAACGAGTAACTGAAACGTTTGCTTGCAATTTTTCCGTGAGTCTTCGTGAAAGTTCGATAGCTTCTGTGTCTTCAGGCTTCGATTCTGGTTCAACGTCTGGTTTTAAGCACTTTTTGACAAGCTGCTCAGTTTGACGCACGGTCATTTTTTTGGTTGCCGCAGTGTTTGCTGCTTCAATCTGGGTATCACCTTCAAGCGCAAGCAATGCTCGAGCATGACCCATTTCCAGTTGTTTATTGGAAACTAAACCTTTTACTTCATTTTCTAGCTGATTTAGACGTAATAAGTTACTAACCGTTGCTCTCGATTTACCGATCACTTCGGCGACTTGTTGATGTGTCAGCTCGAATTCGTTCTGTAAGCGCTCTAGCGCTTGTGCTTCTTCGATAACATTCAAGTCTTCACGCTGAATGTTCTCAATCAATGCCATCGCAATCGCAGCTTTGTCTTCAACCTTCTTGACCAAGCACGGCACCTGTTTTAAGCCAGCTTGACGCGCAGCTCTCCAACGGCGCTCACCAGCGATAATCTCATATTGACCATACGCTAAAGGACGCACGACGATAGGTTGAATAATACCTTGAGATTGAATAGATGCGGCCAGCTCTTCTAGCGCTTCTGGCGCCATATCCTTACGCGGTTGATATACGCCTGGCTTCAAGCTACCAATAGCAATCTCTGTGAACTCGCCTTCTGCAGACAAAGCCTGACTATGAGAAGCAACTTGTTGTTTTTCACGAGCCAATGAGCTAGTTGCAAGCAATGCATCTAACCCTTTTCCTAAACCACGCTTAGACATTGAGCGAATTCCTTTGGTTAGACCTATACTGGGACTTCTTCACGACGCAACATTTCGCCTGCAAGAGCAAGATATGCCTTAGCACCTGCGGAATACTTGTCGTAGTACATTGCTGGCTTGCCATGACTCGGCGCTTCTGCCAAACGTACATTTCGAGGGATCACAGTTCGGTAAACTTTGCTACCGAAGTGTTTTTTGAGTTGATCAGAGACTTCATTCGATAAGCGGTTACGAGGATCATACATTGTACGAAGAAGACCTTCGATCTTCAGATTCTCGTTTACTACCGCAGCGAGCTTACTGATGGTATCCATCAACGCAGTCAAACCTTCCAAAGCAAAATATTCACATTGCATTGGAACCAATACGGAATCGGCCGCAGCCATCGCGTTGATTGTAAGAAGGTTTAATGAAGGTGGGCAATCAATAAAGATGAAATCATAGTTGTCGCGAATGGATTCGAGTGCGTTTTTTAAACGAACTTCACGAGCAAATACTTCCATTAACTTGATTTCTGCCGCAGTCACATCACCGTTTGCGGCGATGAGGTCATAGTTGCCAGATGTACTTCTGCAAACTACCTCATCAAATGGGGTGTCTTCAACCAGCAAATCGTAAGCAGTTGCTTCAACTTGATACTTGTCGACACCGCTCGCCATAGTGGCATTACCTTGAGGATCGAGGTCAACAACCAATATCTTGCGTTTTGTTGCCGCCATTGATGCTGCCAAATTAATGCAAGTTGTTGTTTTTCCTACGCCGCCCTTCTGGTTGGCAATTGCTACGATTTTACCCACTATGGCCTCGCTGATTATCCCTGACGCGATAAAGTAACTAGATGACGCTCTCCATCAAGCTCTGGCACTTGCAAAGCTTTAATGTCTGTCACTGAACACCATTCAGGTAACAGGTCGATTTCGTCTCTAGGATGTTGTCCCTTAAGAGCCAAAAATACACCGGATTGCTCTTTAGGTAAATGGTGACACCACTCTACCATGTCTGTCATTGACGCAAATGCGCGACTGAGCACGGCATCAAACTTTTCTTCTGGTTGAAATTCTTCAACACGACTTTGAACCGGTACCACGTTGTCGATGCCTAATTCATGAATCACTTGTTTAATAAAACGAATACGCTTACCTAGGCTATCGAGCAAGTAAAACTCGCAGTCAGGGTTCATGATTGAGAGCGGAATCCCAGGAAGACCAGGGCCTGTACCTACATCAATAAAGCGCTTGCCTTGTAAGTGAGTGCTAACAATGATGCTATCTAAGATATGTTTCACCATCATTTCTTGCGGGTCACGAACTGACGTTAGGTTGTAAGCCTTGTTCCACTTGTTCAGTAACTCAACGTAGCCAACCAATTGGCCACGTTGCTTTTCAGATACTTCAAGTTCAGTCTGGCCAATCAGGTGATCCAGTTTTTCGCGTAATGCGCTCATTATGCTTCCTCACCTTTTTTCAGCAGGCCGTGTTTTTTCAAATAAACCAACAGAATTGAGATTGCTGCAGGCGTAATACCTGAAATTCGAGAAGCAATACCAATTGAGTCAGGCTTAGCAGTCGTTAGTTTAAGAACCACTTCGTTAGAAAGTCCTTTCACCTTGCTGTAATCGATATCAGCAGGCAATTTGGTATTTTCATGACGCAGTGATTTTTCAATTTCGTCTTGTTGACGCTGGATATAACCATCGTACTTCACTTGGATCTCAACTTGCTCAGATGCTTGTTGATCTTCCAATGCAGGGCCAAAACGATCCAATGCCGTTAGCTGTGAATAAGTCATTTCAGGGCGACGAAGAAGATCTTCACCGCTTGCTTCACGAGACATAGGTGTTTTAAGAATTTGGTTCAGTTGATCAACATCTTCAGATTTTGGATTAATCCACGTTTCTTTTAGACGTTGACGTTCCTTCTCCATGTTTTCTACTTTCTCGTTGAATCGAGCCCAACGAGCATCATCCACTAAGCCAAGTTCACGCGACTTCTCAGTCAAGCGGATATCAGCGTTATCTTCACGAAGTAACAAACGGTATTCCGCACGAGACGTGAACATACGGTAAGGTTCTTTTGTACCCATCGTCGATAGATCATCAATAAGAACGCCCATGTAAGCTTGGTCACGACGCGGGCTCCAGCCTTCTTTGCCTTGTGTAAACAAACTTGCATTCAGACCGGCCATCAAGCCTTGTGCTGCCGCTTCTTCGTAGCCAGTGGTACCGTTGATTTGACCAGCAAAGAATAGACCCTTAATAAACTTAGTTTCGTAAGTCAGCTTAAGGTCGCGAGGATCAAAGAAATCATACTCGATCGCATAGCCAGGGCGGACGATATGAGCATTTTCAAAACCTTTCATTGAGTGAACGATTTTTACCTGAACATCAAATGGCAGGCTTGTCGAGATACCATTCGGGTATAGCTCATGTGTCGTTAGACCTTCAGGTTCAATGAAAATCTGGTGACTGTTCTTGTCAGCAAAACGCATCACTTTGTCTTCAATCGATGGACAGTAACGCGGGCCAATACCTTCAATCACGCCCGCGTACATTGGGCTGCGATCGAGATTGGCACGAATAACGTCATGCGTATTTTCGTTAGTGTGCGTGATGTAGCATGGAATTTGGCGAGGCTGTTGAGCTCGGTTACCCATGAACGAGAATACAGGTGTTGGGTTATCACCGTGCTGAACCTCTAACTCAGAAAAATCAACGCTACGTGCATCGATACGAGGAGGTGTACCCGTTTTCAGGCGATCAACTCGGAATGGAAGATCACGAAGACGGTCAGCCAGTGCGATCGATGGTGGATCACCAGCACGACCACCTGAAGAACTTTCCATACCAATATGGATCTTTCCACCTAGAAATGTACCCACCGTCAGTACCACAGCGTTAGCGCGGAACTTAAGGCCCATCTGTGTAACAACACCCACCACTTGATCCTGTTCAACGATCAAGTCATCAACCGATTGTTGAAACAGAGTTAGGTTTGGCGTGTTTTCAAGAACATTTCGAACAAAGGCTTTGTAAAGCGCGCGGTCAGCTTGTGCACGAGTTGCACGTACCGCAGGACCTTTTGATGCGTTTAACGTTCTGAACTGAATACCTGCATGATCAATAGCTTGCGCCATTAATCCACCCATTGCATCGACCTCTTTTACCAAGTGGCCCTTACCGATCCCGCCAATAGCAGGGTTGCAAGACATTTGTCCCAACGTATCGATATTATGAGTGAGTAGTAACGTACTTTGACCAGTACGTGCAGATGCGAGTGCGGCTTCCGTTCCTGCATGGCCACCACCAACAACGATGACGTCAAATTTTTCGTGATAAAGCATGAACCGACCTCGGGTATTCAAACGTTTTCTAGATTGATAAAAAGGAGCGATATTCTACCTGTTTTCATAGCTTGAGAAAACGTTTTTGGGATTTTTCGATAAAGCTGTTTTTAATTAATATAGATAAGATCTTTATAGAGATCTTTTATTATATCTATTATTAGGATCGAGGGTATCTGTGGATAAGTCAAAAATGATCAACAAGATCATGGATCTTTTTTGGATCAAAGTATGTGATCTAACTTTGATCATGATGAGGATTAGCTGGGATCAAAATGGCTACTTATTCACAGGGGAGAATTGGATAGAAAGTTGTTATTTGGATAACTATAGGTTAATCACCGTATATGTATGATCTTATCCACAGAGAAAATTGAGGTTTTTGCTTTAATTTTCGAATTTTTTTCAAAAAAGTTATTCACAATCACGATATTCAGAGACAAAAAAAGCGGCATAAGCCGCTTTTTGGGGAAATTGAGGGACTAGAACTGGTCACTATGATCGTTAAACCACTCTTCAGCTGCATCCTCAGGTACCGGAGTTTCCAATACATCGATGGTAAAGCAGTCTGAAATAGGCTGTGCACCGAGTTTTTTCAGTTGGCTGTGGACTGATTTTCCCGCAGAACAGAAGGTATCGTAACTTGAATCACCAAGTGCGATAACAGCATAACGAAGAGCACTTAAATCTGGAGACTCTTGGGTCAATGCGTTGATCAACGGTTGGATATTATCGGGAAAATCACCCGCGCCATGTGTTGATGTCACCACTAACCAAATACCTTGCTGAGGAATATTATTGTATTCAGGCTGATTATGAAGTTCTATCTCGTGCCCTTGAGCCTCTAGAAGATCGTTAAGGTGATCGCCAACGTATTCAGCGCCCCCTAAGGTGCTGCCTGTAATAATGTGGATCATTAAGCTGTCCTTACAAAAGAAAAGGCCAGCGTAAGCCAGCCTTTATGGTTATTTACCGATACAGAATGAAGAGAAGATTCGACCTAAAAGATCATCGGAACTGAACTCGCCTGTGATCTCATTGAGGTGCTGTTGGGTGATACGAAGCTCTTCCGCTAATATCTCTCCGGCCATGTAGCCTTCAAGCTGCTGTTGCCCAATATCAAGGTGTTCCGATGCGCGTTCTAGTGCATCCAAGTGGCGGCGGCGCGCCATAAAGCCACCTTCATGACCACCAGCAAAGCCCATGCAATCCTTGAGGTGGCTACGCAGAGCGTCGACACCTTGGCCTGTTTTTGCTGATAAGCGAATCAGGGTTGGATCGTTAACATGACAAATGCCTAACTCTTCACTGGTTTGATCCGCTTTATTACGGATTACCGTCATTCCGATGTTGTCTGGTAGACGATCAACGAAATCTGGCCAGATATCTTTCGGGTCTGTTGCGTCTGTTGTCGTGCCATCAACCATAAATAAAACTCGGTCTGCCTGAGCAATTTCTTCCCAAGCGCGTTCAATACCGATTTTTTCTACTTCATCAGAGGCATCACGCAGGCCAGCGGTATCGATAATGTGCAGTGGCATACCGTCAATATGGATATGTTCACGCAATACATCACGTGTGGTGCCGGCAATATCGGTCACAATCGCAGATTCTTTGCCAGACAGCGCATTCAATAGGCTCGATTTACCGGCATTTGGGCGACCTGCAATCACGACCTTCATGCCTTCACGCATGATGGCACCTTGATTCGCTTCTTGGCGTACAGCTTCGAGGTTATCGATGATAGCCTGTAAGTCAGTACTGACTTTACCGTCAGCAAGAAAATCAATTTCTTCTTCTGGGAAATCGATCGCTGCTTCAACGTATATTCTTAAGTAAATCAGAGAATCTACAAGCGTATTAATGCGTTTAGAGAATTCGCCTTGTAGCGATTGAAGCGCCGATTTAGCCGCTTCTTCTGAGCTGGCATCAATGAGGTCAGCAATCGCTTCGGCTTGAGTTAAATCCATCTTATCGTTCAAGAAGGCACGTTCTGAAAACTCACCTGGACGCGCTGCACGCACGCCTGAAATGGCTAGGATGCGTTTGATTAGCATGTCCATAACCACTGGGCCGCCGTGGCCTTGCAACTCTAATACGTCTTCGCCGGTAAACGAGTGCGGGTTAGGGAAGTAAAGCGCGATGCCTTGGTCGAGTTCGATGCCATCGTCAGATTTAAACGGTAGGTACTCAGCGTAGCGGGGCTTGAGTGTTTTTCCTGTTACTTCTAGGGCAACCTGAGTCGCCAATGGGCCGGAAACGCGGATAATACCGACGCCACCACGGCCGGGCGCGGTCGCTTGAGCAACAATCGTATCTGTAGTCATAGTTGTGCCTGCTAGCATGTGAGAGCCAAAAAGGGGCGTTCACGATTAATCAATTAGCTGAATTGTAATCAGCTAAAAACAAAAAGGCGACCTTTTGGTCGCCTTTCTTTATCTCTTTCTATTATCGAACTTACTTAGAATGTAAGCCTTTCTTTTCCAGCGCGCGGTAGATAAGCGTTTGCTGAATCAGAGTTACGATGTTCGATACTAGCCAGTAAAGAACCAGACCTGAAGGGAAGAACAGGAAGAAGAATGTAAACATAACCGGCATAAAGGTCATGATCTTCTGCTGCATAGGATCCGTTACAGTTGTCGGGCTCATCTTCTGGATTAGGAACATTGAAGCACCCATCAGAAGTGGCAAGATGTAGTATGGGTCTTGTGCTGAAAGGTCAGTAATCCAACCGAAGAACGGTGAGTGACGCAGTTCAACAGACTCCATTAGTGCCCAGTATAGCGAAATGAAGATAGGCATTTGCAAGATGATAGGTAAACAGCCACCAAGTGGGTTTACTTTCTCTTTCTTGTACAGCTCCATCATTTCTTGGCTCATGCGTTGACGGTCGTCGCCAATACGCTCACGCATTGCAGTCAGCTTAGGCTGAAGCATACGCATTTTAGCCATAGACGTGTACTGAGCTTTCGTTAGTGGGTACATAGCACCACGAACGATAAACGTTAGACAGATGATTGCTAGACCCCAGTTCACAACGATGCCTTGAATGAACGAAAGCAGAGTATGAAGTGGTTTAGCAATGAACCATAACCAGCCGTAGTCAACTACTAGGTCTAGGTTTGGTGCTACAGCAGCCATTTGGTCTTGAAGTTTAGGACCAACCCAAAGCGTTGCTTTAAAGCTTGCTTCGTCGCCAGTAGCGATGGTTTTGTTCGGCATGCGAACACCAATGTCGCCAAGGTTACCAATGACACGAGTGTAAAGGTTGCTGCCTGCTTCGTCGCGTGGGATCCAAGCACTTGCAAAGTAGTGCTGAATCATCGCTGCCCAACCTTGACCATTGGCTAGGTTAAGAGACAGGTTGCGATCTTGCATGTCGTCGAAGCTGTATTTTTTGTAACGCGTATCTTCCGTAGAGTAAGCACCACCACGGTAAGTTGGCATTGTTAAGCTACCGCCGTCATCCATAACGTTTTGACGTAGGTGAGCGTACATGCCGAATGTCGCGTTAGTACCAGAGTTGTTGACTACATCGTATTCAACATCCATTGCGTAGCTGCCACGCTTAAGGACGAATGTTTTCGTGTAATCAAGGCCGTTCGCTTGGTAAGTCATCGGGATGCGTAGTTCATCCTGACCATCAGCAAGCGTGAAGCTGTCTGCTGAAACTGTGTAGCTAGGGCGGTTAGTGCTGCTTAAATCGATACCTTGAGGGCCAACTAGACCGCTTTGTGCGATAAATTGGTGACCAGGTTCGTTCTTAAGAAGAACAAATGTATCTTCAGAATCAAACTCAGCAGAGTAATCATTTAGGTTTGCTTGAACGACATCACCACCAACCGTATCAATTGACAGAGTCAGTACATCAGTTGTTACTGTGATAGTTTTTGCAGAAGCGACTTGTTGGCCCGGAGCTGGGTCTAAGTCATCTGCATAAGATGGCGCTGGTAGGGTGCTGCCAGATTGTGCCTGCTCAATCGCTTGTGGAGCTGGGTTCTGAGCTACGTTCCATTGTTGGAACAGTAGGAAAGAAACCAAAGCCAATGCGATTAACAGGATATTACGTTGAGAATCCATCGTTATTTATCTCTGTCTTGTTTTTGGACTGGTGGAACGGGGTCAAAGCCCCCTTCGTTCAAAGGATGGCATTTTAATAGACGTTTGCCTGATAACCAACACCCTTTTACAAAACCGTGAGCTTTCAACGCTTCTATCGCATATAAAGAGCAGGTTGGAGTAAATCGGCAGCGTGGGCCGATGAGTGGACTAATAAACCATCTATAAAAATAGATGGGTATTAGCGCTATCCACGCGAAGGGCGAGACAGGCGAAGCCATAATTTGTCGAGTAGCTTGAACATTTCTTCATTGCTTAAATCTTGCGCGCTCTTCTTAGCGATTACAACAAAATCTTTGTTAGGAAGTTTGTGTTGAGTGTTACGAAAGCTTTCACGAGTAAGACGCTTGAATCGGTTACGACCCACGGCGGTTTTAATCTGCTTTTTCGGAACAGCTAATCCAAGGCGAGGATTTGAAAGAGAGTTATTTCGGGCAATGATGGTGAAATGAGGGGAGCCTGCTCGATGAGCTTGCTTGAAGACATTCTGATAATGTTCGGGAGTTAACAAGCGTAACTCCCGACCGAAGGCTAGCTTATTCAAAATAATCAAAGATTACTTAGAAAGACGCTTACGGCCTTTTGCACGACGTGCATTGATTGTTGCGCGACCGTTCTTAGTAGCCATGCGAGCACGGAAACCGTGAGTACGCTTACGCTTTAGAACTGTAGGTTGAAAAGTGCGTTTCATTGTAATTACCTTACTGATCAGTAGTTTTAGGTTTTTGTTAAACCCGGCGTGGGCATTTTTTCTCTTCTTTATATAAGAAAGGAAAACCGACGCCTCTCAACAAAGAGGCGGAATTGTAATCACTGTCACAAAAAGTGTCAATGATTGGGTTAACTAAAATTCCGGTCGGGGGATTATACGTAGAATAACTAAAATCACAAGGATCCTTATTCGATCCCGACCTTATTTAAGAATTTCTTTAATTTAGGATCCTGTGGATTACCAAAAATATCCTGTGGAGATCCCTGTTCGACAATGTGACCATCAGCCATGAAGATCACTCGGTCTGCGACCTCTCTAGCGAACTGCATTTCGTGCGTAACCACCAGCATGGTTTGATGCTGATTTGCCAGTTTTTTCATTAAGTTAAGCACTTCGCCAACCCACTCAGGATCGAGCGCTGAAGTAGGCTCATCAAACAATAAAAGCTCTGGTTGTAGAGCCATCGCACGGCCAATACCAACACGTTGCTGCTGGCCACCAGAGAGCGCTGCTGGATAGCTATCTGTTTTCTCTCCTAGGCCAATATCATCGAGTATTTGTTGTGCTTTTTCATGAGCTTGCTGCTTTTTCCAACCACGAACGGTAATCAAACCTTCCGCAATATTCTGCCTTGCCGTTTGGTGAGCGAACAGTGCGTAGTTTTGGAACACAAAACCGGTCTTACGGCGCAGTGCAAGCACCTCTGCTTTAGTGTGTTTCTGAGTATCAACCTTGATATCATCAATCGAAATCGTACCTTGATCGGCTTGCTCTAGAAAATTCACACAACGCAGCAGGGTAGACTTACCCGTACCACTTGAACCTATGATGACAATTATCTCACCTTGCTTGATTTCGAGGTCGATCCCTTTCAATACTTCGGTGTCACCAAACTGCTTGTGGATATTTTGTAATTTGATCATCGTACATACGCCTTATTCAGTTTCACTTCGGCCCAAATTTGAATACGAGTGAGGATAACCACCACGCCCCAGTAAATCAGCGCGACTGCTAAAAAAGCTTCGAAGAAGCGGAAACTTGAAGAAGCTTCCATCTGAGCTTTAGCCATGATTTCGGCTACACCTAGGGTGAATGCAAGTGAAGTCGACTTAATCATGTCGATGAAATAGTTCATCAAAGAAGGCAGTGCTACACGTGTCGCTTGCGGCAAGATCACTCGACGCATGGCTTGGCTGGTTGTCATACCGACTGACAGGCTTGCTTCCATTTGACTACGATCGATACCGATAATAGCGGCACGAATACTTTCAGCCATGTAAGCAGCAAAGTGTAAGGTTAAGCCGATAACCGCGGCGCCAAACGCATCAAGTCCAACCATCCACGGAAACACTTGTGGTAGGCCATAGTATAGAAGGAACAGTTGCACCAGCAGTGGCGTGCCTCGGAAGAAGCTAATATACAGCTGGCTAAGCTGGTCGAGTACTGGGATTTTGAATACACGAATATTCGCCAGTATCAAAGATAGAATTAGGGCGAAAAATAAGCCCCAGATTGCCATCTCCATAGTGGTGCCTAAATACTTCAGCAGTATTGGCAACAGACCTAGCATGTAATTAAAGTCAAATCCCATAATCTATCTCATATTTTTATTGGAAGTATTGTTTGGAAATACTGTTATATCAGGCTTTTTAATCAGTGCACAAAAGCAAAAAGCCCACCGCTGTGTAAAGCAGTGGGCCTCAAATGGGAAAGTGAGTCGTTACTTCTGAGTAATGTCCGCACCAAACCACTTCTGAGAGATACTTTCTAGCGTACCATCTGCGCGCATTGCTGCTAATGCTTCGTTTACTTCTGCTTGCAGTTTTTGACCGTTGTCGTTGTTAACGAAAGGCCAAGCATTTTCGATTGTCTCGAATGGTTGTCCTGCTAGCTGTAATGGTAGACCAGTCTTCTTGATAAGCTCTAGTGCTGATAGGCGATCCATTACGAATGCGTCGGCACGACCAAGAGCGACATCATGTTCAATACCGGTATCGTAGGTTTTGACATTGATTTTGCCATCTTTGTCGTAGCTGCGCAGCAGTTGCTCAAAGTTTGAGCCAAGGTTTACCGCAACCGTCTTACCATCTAGGTCTTCGATGCCTTTAATGCTGTCATTACCTTTACGAACGGTAATTTGTGCGCCGTCTACTACGTAAGGGTCTGCGAATAGGTATTTCGCTTTACGTGCATCCGTGATTGTAATTTGGTTTGAAATGGTATCGATTCGACCCGTTTCAAGAAGACCAAACAGACCAGAGAAGTTTGCCGTTACGTATTCAACCTTGTAATCGTTACGTTTACCGATCTCATCCCATAAATCCACTTCAAAACCTTGTAGTTGGTCTTGTTTAACGAACGTAAATGGGAAGTAGCGACCAGACATGCCGACTTTAACTTCAGTCGCGGCTTGAACAGTAGCAGCAGAGAGTGCGATAGCCGCAATTGCAGCCTTAATCCAGTTATTCATTTGGTAACTCCTTATATTTATAGGGTTGGATGTTACTGGGAAAATGCTCAATAGAATAAATAACCAGATGTTATTAACCATAACCAGATCGTATTCTCGATTTGGGGATAACTAGCAAGGATCCGGGCATAAGTGGATCGTTATGTGAGTAAAGTAGGGGCAAGATGTGTGGATCCATCCAGTTTTGCACTATTTATTGTGAATAACTTGGATCTTATTCACTGGATCTGTGATCAATTGCTGGTGATCTGACTTATCAACAGGTAAAATTAGCGGTCATTTCATATAACTTAAATAGAGTGGGGCACCGTGTCATCTTCGCTTTGGTTGCAATGCTTGCAACAGCTTCAAGAAGAGTTACCAGCTACAGAATTCAGTATGTGGGTACGTCCGTTACAAGCGGAGCTCAATGGTAATACTCTAACTCTATTTGCACCAAACCGATTTGTACTCGATTGGGTGCGCGATAAGTACCTAAATAGCATTAACCGGCTGCTACAAGAATATTGTGGTAATGATATCCCGCATCTTCATTTTGAGATTGGAAGTAAACGAGTCATTGCTCCAAGATCTGAGGCTATCGCCCCTGCTCGTACTCGTACTGCTGCTGATGTAGCTGCTGAGTCGTCTGCACCTGCGCAGCTACAAGCACGTAAACCAGTACACAATATCTGGCGTGATGAAGAACCTGTAGCGGTTGATCTTAATCACCGTTCAAACGTGAACCCAAAACATAAGTTCAATAACTTTGTTGAAGGTAAGTCGAACCAACTGGGTTTGGCTGCGGCACGTCAGGTTTCTGATAACCCAGGAACCGCTTACAACCCGTTGTTTTTGTATGGCGGTACTGGTTTAGGTAAAACGCACTTGTTGCATGCGGTGGGTAACGCCATTGTTGATAATAAGCCGAATGCTAAAGTGGTTTACATGCACTCAGAGCGCTTTGTTCAAGACATGGTGAAAGCGCTCCAAAACAATGCTATTGAAGAATTTAAGCGCTACTACCGTAGTGTTGATGCATTGCTTATCGATGATATCCAATTCTTTGCTAATAAAGAGCGTTCTCAAGAAGAGTTCTTTCATACCTTTAATGCGCTGCTTGAAGGCAATCAACAGATCATCCTAACGTCTGACCGTTATCCAAAAGAGATCAACGGGGTAGAGGATCGTCTTAAATCCCGCTTCGGTTGGGGTTTGACGGTTGCGATTGAGCCACCTGAGCTTGAGACTCGTGTGGCGATCTTGATGAAGAAAGCAGAAGACCACCAAATTCATCTTGCGGATGAAGTGGCGTTCTTTATTGCGAAGCGTTTACGCTCTAACGTTCGTGAGCTAGAAGGCGCATTGAACCGTGTTATTGCGAATGCAAACTTCACTGGCCGTCCGATCACGATCGATTTCGTGCGTGAAGCACTGCGTGACTTACTTGCCCTGCAAGAAAAACTGGTCACCATTGATAACATTCAAAAGACAGTCGCTGAATACTACAAAATCAAAGTCGCTGATCTATTATCTAAACGTCGTTCTCGTTCTGTTGCTCGTCCGCGCCAATTGGCGATGGCACTGGCTAAAGAGCTGACTAACCACAGCTTGCCTGAGATTGGTGATGCATTCGGTGGCCGTGACCACACGACCGTGCTGCACGCTTGTCGTAAGATTGCTCAGCTGCGTGAAGAGAGCCACGACATTAAAGAAGATTATTCGAACTTGATTCGTACCCTTTCTTCTTAATACACAGTATTCTTAACCTTAATAAGCAGAATCTTGGCCACGTACTATTACGCAGTGCCATTTAGACCGTAAGAGCAAGATATGAAATTTACCATTGAACGTAGTCACCTGATAAAGCCATTACAACAAGTATCTGGCGCACTCGGTGGCAGGCCAACGCTTCCAATTCTAGGAAACCTACTGATTAAAGTAGAAGATAACGTGTTGTCGATGACAGCGACGGATCTAGAAGTTGAATTGATCAGCCGTGTAACGCTTGAAGGTGATTTCGAAGCGGGCAGTATTACCGTACCTTCACGTAAGTTCCTAGATATCTGTCGCGGTTTGCCAGATAGCTCAGTGATCACTGTGGTATTGGATGGTGACCGTGTTCAGGTTCGTTCTGGTCGTAGCCGTTTCTCATTGGCAACATTACCTGCGGCAGATTTTCCAAATATTGAAGATTGGAGCAGTGAAGTTGAAGTGTCAGTGACACAAGCTGAATTGCGCGGTCTTATCGAGAAAACACAATTCTCAATGGCGAACCAAGACGTTCGTTACTACCTCAACGGTATGTTGTTTGAGATTGAAGGTTCTATCTTACGTAGTGTTGCAACTGATGGTCACCGTATGGCGGTATCTCGAGCGCAACTGGGTGCTGATTTTGCTCAGAAGCAGATCATTGTTCCTCGTAAAGGTGTGCAAGAGTTAGTGAAGCTACTGGATGCTCCTGAACAGCCAGTAACGCTGCAGATTGGTAACTCTAACGTGCGTGCTGAAGTGAACAACTATGTCTTCACTTCTAAGCTTGTTGATGGTCGTTTCCCGGATTATCGCCGCGTAATGCCACAAAATACCACTAAGACATTAGAAGCTGGCTGCGATGAGTTACGTTCAGCGTTTTCTCGTGCTGCGATTCTGTCGAATGAAAAATTCCGTGGTGTTCGCGTTAATCTTGTCGATACCGAGATGCGTATTACAGCGAACAACCCAGAACAAGAAGAAGCGGAAGAAGTACTAGACGTCACCTTCGACGGTGACGCGCTAGAGATTGGCTTCAACGTAAGCTACGTATTGGATGTATTGAACACACTGCGTTGTGAGCAGGTTCGAATCTCAATGTCAGACGCGAATGCGAGTGCCTTGATTGAAAACGCACAAGATGACAGCGCGATGTACGTTGTCATGCCGATTCGTTTGTAACTGTGTTTATTTATACATTATGTTTGCTTATCAACAACGTTTGTCTATCGAGCCGTGATTGAAGATTAATATGAAGACGTTATGCCTTTATCGCGCTTAATCGTAAAGCAGTTTAGAAATATTGAAGCCTGTGACATTCAACCGTCATCAGGCTTTAACTTTCTTATAGGGGCTAACGGAAGCGGCAAAACCAGTGTCCTTGAAGCGGTGTATCTGCTCGGACATGGTCGCTCGTTCAAAAGCTCCTTAACCGGTCGTATCATTAAAAATGAGTGTAGCGAACTGTTTGTCCATGGCCGTTTTATGACCTCGGATCAATTTGAGCTGCCAATTGGCATTAATAAGCAGCGCGATGGCACCACAGAGGTTAAAATAAGCGGTCAAACTGGGCAAAAATTGGCTCAGTTAGCTCAAGTCTTACCTTTGCAGTTGATTCACCCCGAAGGGTTTGATTTACTAACCGATGGACCTAAGCATCGCCGCGCATTCATTGATTGGGGAGTCTTCCACAGTGAGTCGGGTTTTTATGATGCTTGGGGCAGAGTAAAGCGCCTCAATAAACAGCGTAATGCATTATTGAAAACGGCGACGAACTATCGAGAACTGAGCTATTGGGATCAAGAATTAGCCCGTTTAGCTGAAAGCATCAGCCAGTGGCGTGCCACTTACGTTGAACAGCTTAAAGAAGTCGCCGAAGAAATCTGTGCAACCTTCTTACCTGAGTTTGAGATAAAGATTAACTACTATCGAGGCTGGGATAAAGACACCCCATACGCCGAGATATTAGAAAAGAATTTTGAAAGGGATCAGCAGCTTGGTTACACCTTTAGTGGGCCAAACAAAGCGGATCTAAAGATAAAAGTGAACGGCACTCCAGTGGAGGATGTCTTGTCACGAGGTCAGTTGAAGTTGATGGTGTGCGCGCTACGAGTAGCACAAGGGCAACACCTCACTCAAATGACAGGTAAGCAGTGCATCTACTTGATAGATGACTTTGCTTCCGAATTAGATAGCCAACGCCGAGCACGTCTTGCTGAGTGTTTAAAGGCGACCCAGGCTCAAGTTTTTGTAAGCTCTATTACCGCTGATCAGATTGCAGATATGCATGACGAAAATAGCAGGATGTTTCATGTGGAACATGGCAAAATAGAGCAAGGATAATTAGTCAGAGAGTAACTATGTCAGATAATTACGATTCATCGAGTATTAAAGTACTGAAGGGTCTGGATGCGGTACGTAAGCGTCCTGGAATGTACATTGGCGACACGGATGATGGTACCGGTCTGCACCACATGGTTTTTGAGGTGGTAGATAACTCTATTGATGAAGCACTCGCTGGTCACTGTAATGACATCATCGTAACTATCCATGAAGATAGTTCTGTGTCAGTAAGCGATGACGGCCGTGGTATTCCAACTGAATTGCACCCAGAAGAAAAAGTATCAGCAGCAGAAGTAATCATGACGGTTCTTCACGCTGGTGGTAAGTTCGATGATAACTCGTACAAAGTATCTGGTGGTCTGCACGGTGTTGGTGTTTCAGTAGTTAACGCACTTTCTAAGCAAGTTACTCTTACTATCCATCGCGGTGGCAAAATCCACACTCAAACATACTGCCACGGTGAGCCTCAAGCGCCACTAGCGGTTGTGGGTGACACGGACAAAACAGGTACAGAGATTCGTTTCTGGCCGAGTGAAGAAACCTTCAATAACATCGAGTTCCATTACGATATTTTAGCTAAGCGTCTACGCGAGCTATCATTCTTGAACTCAGGTGTATCAATTAAGCTAATTGATAAGCGCGAAGAAGACAAAATGGATCACTTCGAATACGAAGGCGGTATCCAAGCGTTTGTTGAGCACTTAAACACCAACAAAACACCGATTATCCAGAAAATATTCCATTTCGATCATGAGCGTGAAGACGGTATTACCGTTGAAGTTGCGATGCAATGGAATGACGGTTATCAAGAAAATATTTATTGTTTCACCAACAACATCCCTCAACGTGATGGTGGTGCTCACTTAGCGGGTTTCCGTGGTGCACTAACACGTACATTGAATAGCTTCATGGACAAAGAAGGCTTCTCTAAGAAAGCGAAGACTTCAACATCAGGTGATGATGCTCGTGAAGGTTTGACAGCGATTGTTTCGGTGAAAGTGCCAGATCCTAAATTCTCAAGCCAAACTAAAGATAAGCTGGTTTCTTCAGAAGTGAAGTCTGCCGTTGAGTCTACGATGGGTGAGAAACTGTCTGAGTTCCTAATTGAGAACCCAGGTGAAGCGAAAATCGTTTGTTCTAAAATTATCGATGCAGCACGTGCTCGTGATGCGGCGCGTAAAGCTCGTGAGATGACACGTCGTAAAGGCGCATTAGATTTAGCGGGTCTTCCAGGTAAACTCGCTGACTGTCAGGAAAAAGATCCTGCACTGTCTGAACTATATATTGTGGAAGGAGACTCTGCTGGCGGATCAGCTAAGCAGGGGCGTAACCGTAAGAACCAAGCAATCCTACCGCTTAAAGGTAAAATCCTTAACGTAGAGAAAGCACGTTTCGATAAAATGCTGTCTTCTCAAGAAGTTGCAACGCTAATCACAGCACTTGGTTGTGGTATTGGCCGTGACGAATACAACCCAGATAAACTGCGTTACCACAACATCATCATCATGACCGATGCCGATGTCGATGGTTCTCACATCCGTACTCTGCTACTGACGTTCTTCTACCGTCAAATGCCTGAACTGATTGAACGTGGTTACATCTACATTGCTCAGCCACCGCTTTATAAAGTGAAGAAGGGTAAGCAAGAGCAGTACATCAAAGATGAAGATGCGATGAACCAGTATCAAGTATCTTTGGCTTTAGATAATGCAGAATTGCACGTAAACCCTGAAGCACCTGCGTTTACTGGTGAAGGCTTAGAGAAGCTTGTTCATCAATACAATGCAGGTATTAAGCTGGTTGATCGTATGAGCCGTCGTTACCCACGAGCACTGATTCACGAACTGATTTATGTACCTCGCCTAACCGCTGAGCAGTGTCATGATGAAGCGGCAGTTGAAGCTTGGGGTAAGCAGCTTGTAGAGCAGCTAAACGGCAAAGAAGCGGGTGCGAGCCAATACTCTCTTGAAGTTGAAAAACACGAAGAGCTAGGTTTAAGCGTTCCTAAGATTGTAGTACGTACACACGGTGTAACTCATGAGCACGTACTCAGCATTGACCTTATCAACTCGAAAGAGTTTGGCAAGCTAACGGATCTTTCTGAAGCACTTGATGGCTTGATTGAAGAAGGTGCTTACATCAAACGTGGTGAGCGTACTCAAGCGGTTTCTAGCTTTGTTGAAGCTCTGAACTGGTTAGTGAAAGAGTCTCGTCGTGGCCTAAGCCTACAACGATACAAAGGTCTAGGTGAGATGAACCCTGATCAGCTTTGGGAAACGACTATGGATCCTGAAACTCGTCGTATGATGCAAGTGACGATTGAAGATGCTGTTGGTGCTGATCTGTTGTTTACAACGTTGATGGGCGACCAAGTAGAACCGCGTCGTAACTTCATCGAAGAAAACGCACTTAAAGTAGCTAACCTAGACGTTTAGTATCTTTGATACTTCGCTCTTTCGCTTAATTTCTGTGTCAGAGGTGCTCACATACATTCGTATGCTCCGCGCCTCTTCCTTGAACTAAAACGAAATAGCTTCGTCTCAAAAAACTCAATATCTTATTGAAAAGACTGTCAGAAATGACGGTCTTTTTTGTTTTTAAGTGATTGAAAAATATTGGATTGGAAAAATAATTGAAAATAGACGCTTGAAACTGATTTGCTCAATCCACATATCTAGTTGTGAAGAGGATGGCTGTCTTGCTCTACAAGAGAAGAAACAGAACCTTCATTACCGCTAACGAAGTATCGCTCAATAGAGGATAACTTTGGCAGCACACAATTTAAAAATTGATTCATTGTCATGTCCCAGCGTTGTCGCCAATAGAGGTGAAACCCGAGGAATGCGAACTGAATCTCTTAGCTGTTTACTGGGTCACACACAGGTTCGATCTCAGTAAAATTCACGGCTAAGACTATTGCTTACTAAAAGGATAGCATTATGAGAACTGTAGATTTCACTCCACTTTACCGCAACGCAATCGGCTTCGATCGTCTATTCAATATGATGGAAGCGAACACATCAAAAAATGCTTCTGGCGGTTACCCTCCGTATAACATCGAGCAAAAAGACGAGAATAACTACCGTATTACTATGGCAGTCGCTGGTTTTGCAGATGACCAATTAGATCTTACTCAAAAAGAGAACATGCTAATTGTGAAAGGTGAGCGTAAAGCAGAAGCAGAGAAAACCTTCGTATATCAAGGTATTGCAGAGCGCGATTTCGAACGTAAATTCCAACTGGCTGACTACGTAAAAGTTGTGGGCGCAAGCATGGAAAATGGTCTTCTTCACATCGACCTAGAACGCGAAATCCCAGAAGCGATGCAACCGCGTAAGATTGCTATTAATGGTAATAGTCTTCTACAAGGTTAAGCGTTATTAGCTCATTTGAGCTAATAAATATCGGGAAGTAAAAGTGAAAGAGCACCAGTACCTTGAAGAAGGTCGGTGCTCTTTTTGTATTTGGGTTACAGTAAGCTAAAAGCTCAGATTACTGTTCTGAGTAAGCCTTTTTCACTTCTTCAGCAATGATTGAAATGCCTTTCTGCATCGCCTCATCATCTTGCACGTAGTTCATGCGTAGACATTGATGGGCATGATCCCACTCGTCTTCTTGGCCGATAAAGAAGTATTCACCCGGAACAATCAATACGCCACGAGCTTTGAGGCGGTCGTACAGCTCCATGGTGGTAATCGGCAGTTCATCAAACCATAGCCATAAGAAAATCGCGCCTTCAGGCTTGTGGATACGGAAGCGAGGGTCATCGATCGCTTCTTGTAAAAGCTCAACTGCACGTAGAGATTTATCTTTATAGAAAGGTTTGATTACCTCGCTGCTTAAGCGCAGTAAATCGCCTTTTTCAATCATGTGGTTAGCAATCGCAGGACCAACACTATTGGGTGCTAGGCTGATGATGCCATTCATGTTGGTCAGAGCTTGTGTTACTTCTTCGCTCGCAATCACGATACCGCAACGCACACCAGGCAAACCAAGCTTAGATAAGCTCATGCACAGAATGGTATTTTCATTCCAGAACGGCTCGACATCTTCAAAGATGATGTTTGGAAACGGCAGGCCGTAAGCATTATCGATCAGTAGCGGAATGTTGTTTTCACGCGCCAGTTTATCTAGTTTACGTACTTCTTCGTCGGTCAGCACGTTACCGGTTGGGTTGGTTGGGCGAGAGGCACAGATAGCGGCAACCGAGTCATCAACCTTGAGCTTTTCAAAATCAACGTGGTATTTAAACTGGCGGTTTTCTAGCAGTTCGATCTCTGGGTGGTAAGAGATAAAAATATCGTCATCAATGCCAGCATCGCCGTAGCCGATGTATTCAGGCGCGATCGGTAACAATATTTTCTTGTGTGATCCGTCTGGCTGTTGGCCTGCTAACAGGTTGAATAGGTAAAAGAAGCCACTTTGACTGCCGTTGGTCAGGCTGATGTTCTTCTCGCTGATGTCCCAACCATAAGTTTCTTTCAGCATTGCCGCTAACGACTTAATGAAGCTGTCTTTGCCTTGCGGACCATCGTAGTTGGCGAGGGCGGCGATGAGTTCTCCACTGGCGAGCATGTCGGCACTGGCTTGGTTAAAGTAATCGAGCATGGCTGGGATAGCGGCTGGGTTGCCACCTCCGAGCATGATTGCACCAGGAGTGCGCAGGCCATCATTCAAATCATCCATTAAACGAGTGATTCCAGAGTATCGATTAAATTTTTCACCAAACTTAGAGAACTGCATTACTTATTTTACCTAATTCATTGTGATTGCTTGTTATGTGTCATTAAGGCAGACCTTATGTCTACCATCAGTGTGTTCCTTGAACATACCGCAATGTTTTTGCGACGCATAGCGCCAAATGCTCTAACGTGAAAAAAACTTCTATAAAGTTTAACTAATGAGTGTCTGCTTTCTTATTGAACGAGTGTTTCGTGATCAAAAAAGGAGAAGCCTAAGCTTCTCCTTTTAATTTGTGCGGGTTATTTCAATCAGCGCTTACTTTGAGCCAGTATACACAACCAATACCTTGTCATCTTGGTATTGGCGTTCGAACGCATAGTAGCCTTTGCTGTTACGGATGATGTGCTTACCCTGAGCAACAGCTGGGTGGCGTTGGCGGAATTGGCCAAGCGCTTGCCAGTGTTCTAGTAACTCTGCTCGTTCACCTGTAATTTGATCCCAAGGCATGTCAGAGCGAGTGCCTTGCATTGGGTCGGAGCCTGTTGGGCCGAAATCACGAGCGATTTCATCACCGTAATAGATCTGCACTGCACCGGGAGCCAGCATCAACGCGTTTGCAGCTTTGGTTTGTTTTGCAAAGTCACTGCCGTGTTGTGTCCAGAATAACGAGGTGTCGTGAGATGAAAGGTAACTCAACACGTTGAACTCGCTGTCACTGTTGATCTTGTCTGCGTAGCGCAGGTAGTCAGCATCGAGATCGGATAGGCATTTAAGCGCCTTGGGTGCGATATCACTCTGGAATTCAAAGTTGATGATCGAATCAAATCCGTTAGCGAAATAGTCTGATTTCACCACGCTGTGTGCCCATACTTCGCCAGTCATCCAGAAAGGTAAGTCATCCAAGGCCTTATCTGGGTTGTTTTGCTTCCACTCGGCAAGTGCTTGGTTAGTGCTATCTTTGAGCTCTGCCCATGCTTCGAGTTCAACGTGTTTAGCGGTATCGACCCTAAAGCCATCAACACCATATTCGCGCACCCAATCTGATAGCCAAGTGATTAAATGGTCACGAGGTGTTTTGAGTTCATCGGTCGCGCTGGTGGACTTATTGAGATAGAAATTAGGCAGCCCGGTTGTCTCTGTCGACTCTGTTTTGAAATCGGGCAGGTGCGCCAAAGACATGGTGAGGTTATTGTAACCCGGAGAGTCATAGGCGCCGATATCGCTGCGCAACCAAGCTTTGCCCCACCACTTTTCCCACGCTTCTTTGTCGCTGTAAGAGATGTAGTTGTTGAAGTAGTGCCAGTTCTGACCTTTAGCGGGTTGCCAATCTGTCCAATTTTCGCCAAGTGTTTGTTTAGCTTGTTCGTCAGTTAGGTTGAGCTTACCAAAATCAAACTCTTGCATGTCGGCAAGTGTCGCATAACCGGTGTGGTTCATTACCACATCCCAAACGACACGAATGCCTTTGCTATGCGCGGTATCGATGAAGGTTTTCAGCTCATCTTCGGTACCTATGTTGTCATCGAGCTTGGTCCAATCTTGGTGGTAGTAGCCATGGTAGCCGTAATGTTTGAAGTCACCGCGATCACCACCGCCAACCCAGCCGTGGATCTGCTCTAGTGGAGAGGTAATCCAGATGGCATTGGCACCGAGTGATTCTATGTAGTCGAGTTTTTCGGTTAACCCGGCTAAGTCACCACCGTGGAAGGTGGCTATTTCATCTTGTCCGTCTTGCCTGCGCCCGTAACTGTTGTCGTTATCAGGGTTACCGTTGTGGAAGCGGTCGGTCATCACGAAGTAAACCGTGGCGTTGTCCCAACTAAAATCGGCTTTGGTTTCTGGTTCTACTTTCTCGAGTAGCAGAACGCCTTGGCTATTTTCTGCTGGCTGCATGGTGACGCTGCCATTGGTAACTGTGACTTGTGTACCTGAAAGAGCATCTCTTACTAGAGTACCTTCATCAAAGGTTTGAGTAACATCGATGGTGGTTGGCTGGTCACTAGGTACTGGGCAGGCAAAGCTTTGAACTTGTTGTTGCTTTGGCTTTATCTGTACCGTGAGTTCATTGGTCTGTGGGTTGAGCGTAAATTGGTAGGTGTTAGCACGAAAGACCTTGATGGCGATTTCAGAATTATCGGCACAATCGTTTAGACGAAGGGGTTTATTGAATTTGATGCGACTCTCTTCAGCCAAAGCATAGTTAGTACCACAGGTATTTTGAGCGTCGCTGATAGAGAAGGTATAGCTACCTTTGGCGAGTTCCTGTTCTGCAATTACGGTGCCTTTACCTGATGATTTAAATACGACAGTGTCGTTATCAATTGTCAGTAATAGGTTATTGTCACTGGTTTGGCTGCATGCGCTGAGTGCGAGCATTGAAAGCGCGAGTACTGTTTTTTTCATTGTTCCCTTCCCCTGAATAAACAGGTTATTTATAGCAAACAATGCCCTCTACAGTCTGAGTGCTGTTTCATTCAGTTAGTCAATAATACCTCTACAAACAAATGCTTGGTTCACAAAAACAAAAAGGGAAGCTTTCGCTTCCCTTTGGGTGTTTACCGTTAGTTACTCAGAGTATGGCTTAGAGCAACTGTCTCACTCGTGCTTATTTTTGCAGTAGAGAGATGTCAGCAATCTGTAGGAACAGGTTACGTAGGTTATTGAGTAGCGTTAGACGATTCTTCTTAAGCGCTTCGTCATCAGCCATAACCATTACGTTATCAAAGAATGCATCAACGGGTTCACGTAGATCTGCAAGCTTGCTTAGGGCTTCTTGGTAGTTACCTGTTGCGAATGCTGGCTCTAGTGCTTCTGTCATTACTTCAACGTTTTCAGCCAGCGCTTTCTCTGCGTCTTCTTGAAGAAGCGCTAGATCGATTTCAGCGGATAGATCGCCATCGAATTTCGCGAGGATGTTACCTACACGCTTGTTCGCTGCTGCTAGTGCTTCTGCTGCTTCCAGTTCACGGAAGTGAGAAACCGCTTTAACACGTTGGTCAAAGTCAGCTGGCTTGGTTGGACGACGTGCTAGTACCGCTTGGATGATATCAACACTGAAACCAGCATCTTGGTACCATGCGCGGAAACGACCTAGCATGAAGTCGATAACGTCAGCTTCTACGTTTTCGTTGGTTAGCTTGTCGCCTAGTAGCTCTTTCGCTTTACCGATTAGATCAGTTAGGTCTAGGTTGTAGCCGTTTTCAACGATGATACGTAGCACACCTAGTGATGCACGACGTAGAGCGAATGGGTCAGAACCTTTTGGTGCTTGGCCAATACCGAAGATACCTACGATAGTGTCTAGCTTGTCTGCCATTGCTACAGCAGATGAAATACCAGTGCTTGGTAGTGTGTCACCTGCGAAACGAGGCATGTACTGCTCGTAAAGTGCTAGTGCTACTTGCTCGTCTTCACCATCGTGCGTTGCGTAGTGCATGCCCATCACACCTTGAGTATCCGTAAATTCGAATACCATTGATGTCATTAGGTCACACTTAGCCAGTAGGCCTGCGCGCTTAGACTTTTCAACGTCAGCATCGATTTGCTCAGCAATGTAGCCAGCAAGCTCTGTGATGCGGTCTGTTTTGTCTTTGATAGTACCTAATTGCTTCTGGAAGATAGCTTGGTCTAGTTCAGCAAGACGGTCGATAAGCGGACGCTTACGGTCGGTGTTGAAGAAGAACTCAGCATCAGCAAGACGTGGACGTACAACCTTCTCGTTACCTTCGATAACGTGACGAGGCTCTTTAGACTCGATGTTCGAAACGAAGATGAAGTTTGGTAGAAGGCTTCTTTCAGCGTCACCAATCTCATGCGAATAAACAGGGAAGTACTTCTGGTCGCCTTTCATGGTGTAAACCAAAGCTTCAGAAGGCACTTTTAGGAACTCTTGCTCAAACTTAGCAGTAAGCACCACTGGCCATTCAACCAAAGAGGTAACTTCTTCAACAAGGTCATCTTCTAGGTCAGCAATACCGCCAACCGCGTCTGCTGCTTTTTTAGCATCAGCAAGGATGATCGCTTTACGCGCATCGTAATCTGCCATTACTTTACCGCGCTCTTCTAAGATCGCAGGGTATTGGTCAGCAGAGTCGATTGTGAACTCTTGTTCGCCCATGAAACGGTGACCACGGATAGTACGAGCAGAAGCTACGCCTAGGATTTTGCCTTCAACAAGCTCATCACCTAGTAGTACTGTCAGTGTTTTCACTGGACGGATAAATTGAATGTCTGAGTTACCCCAGCGCATTGCTTTAGGAATTGGTAGGCCAGCGAGAGCTTTCGCAGCGATGTCCATCACCAATTCTTGAACAGGTTTGCCAGCTACTTCTTGTTTGAAAAGAAGCCACTCGCCTTTGTCTGTTTTCAGACGGTCAGCTTGCTCAACAGTAATACCGTTACCACGAGCCCAACCTTGTGCAGCTTTAGTCGCGTTGCCTTCAGCATCGAATGCTACAGAAATTGCAGGACCGCGCTTCTCAACGACTTTGTCTGCTTGGCCTTCAGCCAGTGCCGTCACTTTAAGTGCTAGACGACGAGGTGCTGCGTACCATTTGATGCCTTCGTGAGAAAGCTCAGCCGTTTTAAGACCCGCTTCAAAGTTAGAAGCAAAGGCTTCTGCTAGAGAACGAAGTGCCGTTGGTGGAAGCTCTTCCGTACCCAGTTCAATTAGAAAATTCTTCGCCATGATTATTTACCTTCCTTTTCTTCTACAGTTCGGCACATTGGGAAGCCAAGTGCTTCACGTGACGCGTAGTACGCTTCTGCAACAGCTTTAGTCAGGTTGCGGATACGAAGGATGTAACGTTGACGCTCTGTTACAGAGATAGCTTTGCGCGCATCAAGGATGTTGAATGCGTGACCTGCTTTTAGAATGCGCTCGTAAGCTGGAAGCGGCAGTGGCTTCTCAAGCTCAAGTAGCTCTTTACACTCTTTTTCGCATTGGTCGAAGAAAGTGAATAGGAAATCTACGTCTGCGTGCTCGAAGTTGTATGTTGATTGCTCAACTTCGTTTTGGTGGAAGATGTCACCGTAAGTCACGTTAGAACCGTCTGGTGCTACGTTCCATACAAGGTCGTAAACAGAGTCTACTTCTTGGATGTACATTGCTAGACGCTCGATACCGTAAGTGATCTCACCCGTTACAGGCTTACACTCAAGACCGCCAACTTGTTGGAAGTAAGTGAATTGAGTCACTTCCATACCGTTTAGCCATACTTCCCAACCAAGACCCCATGCGCCTAGCGTTGGGTTTTCCCAGTTGTCTTCTACGAAGCGAATATCGTGAACAAGTGGGTCGACACCAAGAACTTCAAGCGAGCCTAAGTACAACTCCTGGATGTTATCTGGAGAAGGTTTTAGAGCTACTTGGAATTGATAGTAGTGCTGCAGGCGGTTCGGGTTTTCACCGTAACGACCATCGGTCGGACGACGAGAAGGTTGAACGTATGCCGTAGACATTGGCTCTGGGCCAAGTGCACGTAGACATGTCATTGGGTGAGAGGTGCCAGCACCTACTTCCATATCTAGTGGTTGAACAATGGTACAACCGTTTTGTGCCCAGTAATCCTGCAGCGCGAGGATCATTCCCTGGAAGGTTTTGATATCGTATTTTTGCATAGTCAGGTTCGCGCGATTCTTTTAAATGAATGAGAAAAATAACCTCTGAGTATACCGAGATATTGGTAAAGCGAGTAGGGGTAATCTTGTTTAATTAGTGGTCTAAAATGTCGTTTAGTGGATTTTTTTGCCTTTAATGTTTTTTTTTCGGCACAAGTGGATATTTTGATAACTTTGACACTTGTGTTTGAAAGCGTGGGTGATTAAAATCTCGCGGTCTTTGGGGAGTAGCTTACTTATTCATATCCTATTGAATGAGTTCGTCCGTCAACATAATTGATGCAAAATCATCATGGCGTTCGAGGCAACCACCATCTTGGTGGCGCTTAGCAAGACCTTAGACAAGCATCGTGAACCGGGATGGGGCGCGAGGTTTGTCTTTGGTTAAATATAATAATCTCCGTCCCAAATGAGCATGTCGTGAGCGTTTTAGCAATTTCAATTACAACTGTCGCCTTAGCCGAGATCGGTGATAAGACTCAGTTGCTATCCCTTTTATTAGCCAGTCGATATCGCAAGCCGATACCTATTATCGCGGCTATCTTCTTTGCCACCATCGCCAATCATGCTCTTGCTGCATGGCTCGGTGTCGTTATCGCAGATTACTTATCTCCTGAAATCTTAAAATGGGTGCTGGTGGTCAGTTTCATTGCGATGGCGGGCTGGATTCTGATTCCGGATAAGTTGGATGACGATGAGCAGATCTCGAATCGAGGCCCATTTGTTGCCAGTTTTATCGCTTTCTTTATTGCTGAGATTGGTGATAAGACTCAGATTGCGACCTCCATTCTAGGGGCTCAATATTCGGACGCATTAACGTGGGTAATTCTTGGCACAACGATCGGAATGTTGCTGGCGAATGTACCTGTAGTGATCATTGGTAAGTTATCGGCAGACAAGATGCCCCTTGATCTGATTCGCAAGATCACGGCCTTGTTATTCGTGGGTTTGGCTATCGCAGCGGCTTTCTATTAAGCGGTAGTATTGAGTCTTATTATACTCAATCAGTGGAGTAATGTGTTGTAGGTCATACTCTTACAGTATTGTGGAGTTTATCGAGCGAATGGACATATAACTGTCATACTTGTCATGATATTTTAACCTTGTGAGTTAAGAACACGAGGGCATGATTATGTTGACGCGTTATATGGGAATTACTCCACAAAGCCAAAGTTATCTATTTACCTTTGGTCTTGCACTTACACTATTAGGCATGGTGTTGACGGACATGTGGCTACCGATGGTGGCTGGTTCGATGATCATGACCGGGCTTGCGGTAGAAGCTTGGATTCGGGTCGCGCATATTATTCCTATGCGAAAAGATATCCGAGAAATTCAGCATCAGCTTGAGCATCTGCAAAATAAATCTAGAAACGAATAAACAAAAAGCCGCTCGTACTCTGAGTTCTGTTGAAGAACATAAGGTACGAGCGGCTTTTTTGATGCTTGATATTGAGGTGAGGCTTATGCCTCCAACCCTTTTCTTATCAAATATTGGTAAGGCAAAGCTTCAGTCGCTTGGCCGACTAACTGATGATCCATAAAACGACAAAAGCTCGGAATATCACGAGTTGTCGAAGGGTCGTCAGCTTTTACCAGTAACACATCGCCATCCTGCATGTTTCTAATTGTCTTCCTGACCATCATTACTGGCTCTGGGCAACGCAGGCCTTCAGCTTCTAAAGTGTGGGTTGCCAGTTCAGGTTTGAATGTCATGGTTTGTATCTCTATATCTATCTAACGAGTGAATAATACGTCTGCAGAAAAAATATGCAATAAGTGCTTGGCAAACAGAATCATTTCCTATAACTTAGTTAACAAGTTGATAACAACTTGTAACAAGGGCAACTAGCTAAGGAGTGGCGATGTTGACAGGATTAGATAGATTAACAATTTATTCAGTTCTCTGTTTTATTTCTTTTTGTGCGTTAGTACTACGCTCATCGACAGAGACCTCTCTAATGCCAATTTTTGGCATAGTAGCAACGATTATTGGTATTTGGGTAGAGATGCGCCGTTGGCAAGGCATAGCCGAGGAGCAAGAGCACTAACCCGAATACAACAAGCAAATTCCAATACGACAACATTCCGACACTATCCCCAGATTTTCTTGGGCTTCCCCGCGTAATTGCGGGATTTTTTTTATCTAAAGCATGCTATAAACAACTTAGTGACCAATGATCATTGTATACAGCTAGGTAAGTGGCGTGGAATTAGAAGACATCTATCGTAGAGACCTGAATTTACTGGTCGCCTTAAAGGTATTGATTGAAGAGGGCAGTGTTAGTCAAGCCGCGCTTCGTCTTAACCTAAGCCAATCGGCAACCAGCCGAGTATTAGGGCGCTTAAGAGAACTACTCAACGATCCCCTGTTTACACGCCAAGGTCAGCACCTTATTCCCACCAAGAAAGCTCTCGAGATCAGCCAGCGCATTGATCAGCCTTTAGAATCATTCCGCCAACTTCTTAGCCCGAGTGATTTCGATCCTTACTATTGCAGCGAGCGATTTTTGATTGCGACCACTGACTACGCGATGCAAACCATCTTGCCTTATGCTCTGCCTAAGATTTATGAACAAGCTCCTAATATCTCTTTGGAGTTTGCTCCGTTGCAGCATGAGCATTTGTTTAAACAGCTCAGTACCGAACGCGTTGATATGGCGATCTGTCGTCCGAGTGGCAGCATTGCACCACTTCATCAAGAGGTCTTGGGGCCGGTCGGTGTGTCGTGTCTGTTATCTAAAAACCACCCATTGGCGGATCAGCCTTTAAGCCTTGAAGACTATGTATCACTCCCGCACGCGATGATTGCGATCAGTGATGGTGTTAAGGCTTTATTAGACAACGCGTTAGCCAATCAACAGCCTCGAAAAATGGTGTTGCGTGCTTATCACCTTGAAGCCGCATTGGCGATTGTCGATAGAATGCCGTTGGTGATTACTGTGCCTGCTGATTTGGCTTATTTGGTGGCGGAGCGCTATGACTTGGTTGTTAAGTCATTACCATTTGAGTTTATGCCGTTTGATTACTCGCTGATCTGGCACTCGCGCTGCGATTCTTCTGCTTCACAACAATGGTTAAGAAGAGTGGTAAAAGAAGAGTGTGGTGAGCTGATTCAAAAACGGATTGCGGATGTAGGTTTGGGTTAACCGGGTCTTAGCTTTGGTTCACTTGATTCTAATGACAAAAACGCAAAAGGGCTGATAGTAATCAGCCCTTTGTTATTTTGGGTTATCCAAATCTAAAGCTGGTGCTTGAGGTTTGATAACTTTATGTTTGAGAATCTATAGTTTAATAACTACACGACCAGTGATTTGACCGTTAGTGATGTCTTCTGCAGCTTGAATTGCGCCATCTAAAGACACTTCTTTGGTTGCTTGAGCGTAGAAAGACTCTGGTAGTAGCTCAGCCAGTTGTTCCCACGCTTTAATGCGTTTTTCACGAGGGCACATTACAGAATCAACACCCTGTAGACGAACATTACGCAGAATGAATGGCATTACCGTGGTTGGTAAGTCAAAACCGCCTGCTAGACCACACATTGCAACCGCGCCGTTGTAATCAATTTGTGCCAATACTTTCGCAAGTACTTTGCTGCCTACCGTATCGATAGCACCAGCCCACAGTTGTTTCTCAAGTGGCTTCGCCGGTTCTTCTAGTTCAGAACGCTCTACAATGCGTGTCGCGCCTAGTGATTTAAGTAGTTCACCGTTTGCAGAAGCACGACCAGTCACCGCAGCCACTTTGTAACCTAGTTGGTTAAGTAGCGTAATAGACACGCTGCCTACGCCGCCACTTGCGCCAGTGACTAGGATCTCACCGTCTTCTGGTTTGATGCCTGCATCCACGATAGCTTGCACACAAAGCATTGCTGTGAAACCTGCTGTACCGATCGCCATGACTTTCTTTGCGTCTAGACCCGCTGGCATTGGCACTAACCAATCACCGTTTAGGCTCGCTTTCTCAGCCATGCCACCCCAGTGACCTTCACCAACACCCCAACCCGTTAGAACAACTTCGTCGCCTGCTTTGTAACGCGGGTCATCAGATTGTGAAACCACACCTGAAAGGTCGATACCAGGAACCATAGGGAAGTTACGAACAATGCGCCCTTTACCTGTAATCGCCAAACCATCTTTGTAGTTCAAAGAAGAGTAGCTCACATCAACCTTCACGTTACCTTCTGGTAATTGAGATTCATCAATTTGAGATACTGATGCGATAGTTTTTTTATCTTCTTGGTTTAGTACAAGTGCTTTAAACATGATCTGCTCCGTGGGAGGAATATTAGGAAACTGAAGTAACTTTAGTTGAATCATCGAAGAAAAAATAATGAAACATCAACATTGAATCTATGCGTTTTGTGCATAGATGTGAGTGGTGCTTTTTCTCTCGCTAAGTTCGCTGAACGAATCGATACATTATTGGACGCCGAGCAATAAAAAGTGCAGCTATATAAATATAGCTGCACAAAATATTACTCTACAAGTATTACAACCAACGACCGCTATGGGCGTTCAAATACCGTTGCAATACCTTGGCCTAAACCAATACACATGGTCGCTAAACCGTATTTCACGTCTTGTGCTTCCATCAGGTTGATTAGGGTCGTCGAGATACGAGAACCAGAACAGCCCAGTGGGTGACCAAGAGCAATCGCACCGCCGTTAAGGTTTACTTTCTCGTCAACTACATCCAGTAGACCTAGGTCTTTCGCACATGGAAGAGATTGAGCCGCAAACGCTTCGTTTAGCTCAATCACACCCATATCTTCGATGGTTAGGCCCGCACGTTTAAGTGCTTTTTTCGTCGCTGGTACTGGGCCGTAACCCATGATTGAAGGATCGCAGCCTGCGATAGCCATCGACTTCACGCGAGCGCGAATCTTAAGGCCAAGCGCGTTAGCTTTATCTTCACTCATGATCAGCATTGCAGAGGCACCATCAGACAGTGCTGATGAAGTACCTGCTGTTACCGTTCCGTTTGCTGGGTCGAATACAGGACGCAGCTGAGATAGACCTTCAACTGTTGTTTCTGGGCGAATAACTTCATCGTAATCCAGAGTGAACAGTGAACCGTCTGCAGCGTGAGCTTCTGTTGGCAGGATTTCGTTTTTGAAACGGCCTTCAACTGTAGCTGCTTGAGCTCTAGCGTGTGAGCGTGCTGCGAATGCGTCTTGGTCTTCACGGCTAATACCGTGCATTTTACCTAGCATCTCAGCCGTTAGGCCCATCATACCGGCAGCTTTCGCTACGTGTTTTGACATGCCAGGGTGAAAATCAACACCATGGTTCATTGGTACGTGACCCATGTGTTCGACACCACCGATCAGGCAGATTTCAGCATCGCCAACCATGATAGAGCGGGTTGCATCATGCAGAGCTTGCATAGATGATCCACATAAACGGTTGACCGTTACCGCACCAATCTCAATCGGTAGACCAGCAAGCAAAGCAGCGTTACGTGCAACGTTGAAGCCTTGCTCTAGCGTTTGTTGTACACAACCCCAGTAAATGTCTTCAATCTCGACAGGGTTTACTTCTGGGTTGCGCTCTAAAATGCCTTTCATCAAATGTGCAGACAGATCTTCAGCACGAGTGTGACGGAAAGCTCCACCTTTGGAACGTCCCATTGGGGTACGAAGGCAATCAACAACAACTACATTTTTCATTTTGCTATTCCTTTTCCAAATGTGGGTTACAGAGAACTGGCTTGTTGACCGTCGTAAAAGCTTTCGCCCTTCGCTGCCATATCAAGCAATAGTTGAGGAACTTGGTACATTGCACCTAAGTCTTGGTAGCTCTTCGCCATTTCAACGAAGTTACCAATACCCACACTGTCTAAGTAGCGGAATACGCCGCCTCTGAATGGAGGGAAGCCTAAACCGTAAACCAGTGCCATATCCGCTTCTTGCGGTGTCGCGATGATGCCTTCTTCTAAACAAAGCACCACTTCGTTGATCATAGGAATCATCACACGTTGGATAATGGTCTGGTCATCAAAGTCTTGTGGCTGTTGGCATACGTCAGCCAAGATAGGAAGAATCTCTTCAGAGAAGGTCTTCTTAGGGCGACCGCGCTTATCTACGCTGTATGTGTAGAAACCGCTGCCGTTCTTCTGGCCGTATTTTTCAGCGACATAAAGCGCGTCAATCGCATCACGACCTTCTTTACCCATACGCTCAGGGAAACCTTGCGCCATTACTGCTTGGGCATGGTGTGCTGTGTCCAAACCAACAACGTCTAATAGGTACGCAGGGCCCATTGGCCAACCGAACTTGCGCTCCATGACTTTATCGATCTTAGTGAAGTCAGCACCGTCGCGTAGCAACATGCTGAAACCGCCAAAGTAAGGGAAAAGTACACGGTTTACGAAGAAGCCAGGGCAGTCATTAACAACGATAGGGGATTTGCCCATTTTCGCTGCGTAAGCGACTACGCGATTAATTGTTTCTTCTGAAGTATGCTCACCACGGATGATCTCAACCAAAGGCATGCGGTGTACTGGATTAAAGAAGTGCATGCCACAGAAGTTTTCTGGGCGCTTTAAAGATTTCGCTAACAGGTTGATTGGAATCGTTGAGGTATTTGATGTAAGAACCGTGTCTTCACCAACCAAACCTTCCACTTCGCTCAAAACTGCCGCTTTTACTTTCGGGTTTTCTACAACTGCTTCCACAATCACATCCGATTGCTCAACACCTGCATAATGTAGACTTGGAGTAATAGAAGACAGAATACCTGCCATCTTGAACCCATCCAGGCGACCGCGTGATAAGCGTTTATTCAACAGCTTAGAAGCTTCGTTCATACCAAGATCAAGAGACGCTTGTGCAATGTCTTTCATCATCACTGGCACGCCTTTCAATGCTGACTGGTAAGCAATACCGCCGCCCATGATGCCAGCGCCAAGTACTGCTGCGCGTTCAGTTGCTTTATTCGCAGACTTACCAGCTTGTTTTGCTAAGCCTTTAATGTATTGATCATTCAAGAATAAACCGACAAGTGCTTTTGCTTCTTCAGATTTTGCTAGCTTAACGAAGTGTTTGCGTTCAATGTCTAACGCCGCATCGCGATCGCTGCGCGCTGCTTCTTCAATTGCAATCACAGAAGTAATCGGAGCTGGGTAGTGAGGACCTGCTTTTTGAGCAACTAAGCCTTTCGCCATGGTAAAGCTCATCATCGCTTCGAGTTTGCTTAGTGAAAGCGCTGATGTTTTTTGTTTGCGACGTAGCTGCCAATCAAGTTTCTCATTGGCTGCCAAAGAAACCGTGTTGATCGCTGATTCTAGTAGTTGGTCTGTTTCAACAATCGCATCTAACAAGCCAACTTTAAGCGCTTCATCTGCACGGCATGCTTTGCCTTGAGTGATAATTTCCATCGCGCTGTCAGCACCGATAACACGAGGTAGGCGCACACAACCACCAAAACCAGGCATGATGCCAAGTTTGGTTTCTGGTAGACCTATGCTGGTGGTCTTGTCACCGATACGGAAATCGGTAGCGAGTACACATTCACAGCCGCCGCCAAGGGCATGGCCACGCATCATTGAAAGAGTTGGGACAGGAAGGTCTTCGAGCTTGCTGAAGATTGAATTAGCGAATCTTAACCATTCATCAAGTTCTGCTTCTGGCTTAGCAAATAGGCCAAGAAATTCAGTGATGTCTGCGCCCACAATGAACGCGTCTTTGTTTGAAGTTAAGATTAAACCACGTAATCCTGCGTGAGCATTAAGAGCATCTAACGCTTTATCTAGTGATTCTAAAGTTGCAAGGTCGAGTTTGTTTACAGATGCCGGTGCACAGAAGCTAAGTTCTGCAATACCATCTTGTAATTCCTTTACCTGTAAGGTGTTAGCTTGGTAAATCATTGTCTATCTCCATGACATACAATCCACGATTGTTTGAGAGAATCTTGTTATCTTTCTATTATTGTAGAATACCTGGTAAGACCAGTTATTCTAGTCTGTACCTCTGCTTGGTGAATTTCAATACATTTTTTAAACAATTGTTTAACATTGTGCGACAGCACAGATCCTCTAACCCTTATTATTCACGCGTGATACACTTCGCCGCTCTTAATAATTAAGTTAACGATATGAATGAACAGCCCTATTTAATACCGTCAGCGTCGGCTTTATTTGAAGAAGAGATAAAAAAGAGCGTTTTTATTACTCATCTTGCTCATACTCCAAGTGTAGAAGCTGCTAAGCAGTTCGTTGAACAGGTAAAAAAAGAGCATTCTTCAGCGCGACATAACTGTTGGGGCTTTGCTGCAGGGCGACCTGAAGACTCGATGAAGTGGGGCTTTAGTGATGATGGCGAACCCTCGGGTACTGCTGGAAAGCCTATCTTGGCGCAACTGTCTGGTTCGGGTGTTGGCGAGTTAACGGCCGTAGTCACTCGCTATTCAGGCGGAATCAAGCTCGGTACTGGTGGTTTAGTTAAGGCTTATGGTGGTGGAGTACAACAAGCTCTCAAGCTGCTTCAAACTATCGAGAAAAAAATAACCACAAAATTACGGCTAGAGTTAGACTATGGCTTTGTGCCGATTGCACAATCTATCATGGCTCAGCATCAGGCTGTTGAAGTCCAAGCGGATTATGGTGTTCAAGTTGAGCTTATTATTGAAATAGAGCTCCTTCAGGTAGATTCGTTTACCCAAACCATGATCAATAAAAGCGGTGCTAAGGCACTGGTAACGAAAGTCAAAGACAACTAGGAAGTGTGAAGCATTTCGCTTCGTTCAATAGCTCATGCAATTTCGCTCAATTATTCGAATCGTCGGATTATTATTAGCACTTTTTAGTGTATCAATGCTCGCACCTGCGCTCGTCGCTCTGATCTATCGAGATGGTGCGGGTGTGCCATTTGTGACAACCTTTTTTGTTCTCTTATTCTGTGGAGCAACCTGCTGGTTTCCAAACCGACGTTATAAGCATGAATTGAAAGCGCGTGATGGCTTCTTGATTGTTGTTTTATTCTGGACGGTAATCGGTAGTGCTGGTGCGCTGCCGTTTTTGATCGCCGATAACCCCAATGTGTCGGTAACCGATGCTTTCTTCGAATCCTTCTCTGCATTAACAACCACGGGCGCGACCGTTATTGTCGGCCTCGATGATCTGCCTAAGGCGATTCTGTTTTACCGCCAGTTCCTGCAATGGTTTGGTGGTATGGGTATCATCGTATTGGCGGTAGCCATCCTTCCTGTTCTCGGCATCGGTGGTATGCAGCTATATCGTGCAGAAATCCCGGGCCCTGTAAAAGACAGTAAGATGACTCCGCGTATTGCTGAAACGGCAAAAGCGCTTTGGTACATCTATCTGAGCCTAACGATTGCTTGTGCGGTGGCGTTTTGGCTTGCAGGCATGAGCTTCTTTGATGCTATAAGTCATAGCTTCTCTACTATTGCGATTGGTGGCTTCTCGACTCACGATGCGAGTATGGGCTATTTCAACAGTCCGGCTATCAACATGATTACGGTCGTGTTCCTTCTTATCTCTGCGTGTAACTATTCGCTTCACTTTGCTGCATTTGCTTCTGGTGGTGTGCATCCTAAGTATTATTGGAAAGATCCTGAATTCCGCGCCTTTATCTTTATTCAAGCAGTCTTGTTCTTAGTTTGTTTCTTATTACTGCTTAATCACCACTCTTATGACTCGTATTACGATGCTTTTGATCAAGCGTTGTTCCAAACGGTATCTATATCGACGACAGCAGGCTTCACCACTACAGGTTTCTCCGAGTGGCCATTGTTCTTACCTGTTCTGCTTCTGTTCTCTTCTTTTATAGGGGGCTGTGCAGGTTCAACGGGCGGTGGTATGAAAGTCATTCGAATCTTATTGCTTACTTTGCAAGGTGCTCGTGAAATGAAGCGCCTTGTCCACCCGCGTGCTGTCTATACCATCAAGGTTGGCGGTTCTGCGTTACCACAACGTGTTGTTGATGCGGTTTGGGGCTTCTTCTCTGCATACGCATTGGTTTTTGTGGTTTGTATGTTGGCTCTTATTGCTACTGGGATGGATGAGCTGAGTGCTTTCTCTGCCGTAGCGGCAACATTGAATAACCTTGGCCCGGGCTTAGGTGAAGTGGCAATGCACTTCGGCGATGTGAATGATAAGGCTAAATGGGTGTTGATCGTATCTATGCTGTTTGGTCGTTTAGAGATATTCACCTTATTAATTTTATTGACCCCTACGTTTTGGCGTAGCTAAGGACAACATTGTGGCAAAAGCTCTATTTTTGTATTCAAGCCGTGAAGGGCAAACCAAGAAGATCTTGAACTATATAAAAGAAGAAATGAATGAGTTCGAATGTGAGCTTCAAGATCTGCACACTATTAGTAATGTCGACTTTGCTCAATACGACCGAGTGTTGATTGGTGCATCTATTCGTTACGGCCACCTTAATAAGAAACTATATAAGTTCATTGATGCCAACCTTACTCAGTTGCAATCCAATAAGGTTGCCTTCTTCTGCGTTAACTTAACGGCTCGTAAAGAAGACCAAGGTAAAGACACCCCTGAAGGTAGTGCCTATATTAAGAAGTTTCTTCTTAAGTCACCATGGCAGCCGACTCTAATCGGTGTATTCGCGGGTGCTCTCTATTACCCTCGTTATAACTGGTTCGATAAAACCATGATTCGCTTCATTATGAATATGACAGGCGGAGAAACGGACACAACCAAGGAAGTTGAGTATACGAACTGGGAAAAAGTCTCTTTATTCTCTAAGAAATTGCAAGAGATGTAAGAGAAAAGCCTACTTTTGAGGCGTTTTGTGCTCTTTTTAATCGAACGAATAAAAAAACGAGAAAAACTTCAAAAAGGGCTTGCCAGTGTGATCGAAATCTCTATAATGCGACCTCGTTGAAACGGGAAGGCTTCGTAAGAAACCAAAACGAATCAGCAGGTCAAATTAGCCAAGCTAAGCGCTTGAAAAAAGTTTTGAAAATAGTGGTTGACACTAAAACTTAAATCGCTAAAATGGCCGTCCGATTTGAGCGAAGCTCAAAAAGGAAAAGCTCTTTAACAATTTAAACCTATCAATCTGTGTGGGCACTCGTTGATGAATATCAAAACGTTATTGGTTCTTTTTCGAAAGAGCGTAATAACAGTTACTTCGGTAACAAACTTGATTTCAATGAACTGAGTGACCAATACGAATAACTTCGGTTATTTGGCACAGTCAATTCATTACCATTCTGTTGGAATGGTAATAGCTTTAAAATTACACTCTTTATTTATAAAGAATAGTTTTGAAGTCAGTATTCGTTGAGTCACAAAATCTTAAATTGAAGAGTTTGATCATGGCTCAGATTGAACGCTGGCGGCAGGCCTAACACATGCAAGTCGAGCGGAAACGA
>NZ_JANVFC010000018.1:0-101644 GCF_025195005.1 Vibrio sp. NC2 | reverse complement strand
GACGTGCCATCTAAGTATTGCTTAGCAATGATACATTTTAGCTCTCGGCTATATTTGGACATAAAAAGACCCCCAATAATTGGTGTCCAACTATTGGGGGTCAGTTCAAAACTTTCGGCTTTTCTTTTATCTATATCAAACTGAAAGCGTTACGCTTTCTCGGCTGCTAACTGCTCAAGAGCTTGAATCGAAGTCTCTGAAACCAATGTTCCATCCATGTAGTAACTGACCTTGTCACCATCACGAACCCCCGTCAGAACAGCCTTCTCGCCATCGTTATAGGTGATGTCCATTTGAATGGTGTTCTCATCGATCTGTTGCATCTCACCCCATTCAATATGGCGATTATTGAACCCAAGTGGTGCATCTTTCAGTGAATCGTCAAGGCTATCGTTCACATCAATCATAGTATCGACTTTACTATCGAAGATATGAGGCGCGCCAGTCAGTGGGTTTTTCCCTGCCCAGAATTCGATCGAGTTAAATACGATGTAATCGGCTGCGAATGTTAAAGCGTAAACTGGAGCAAGCAAGAAGTTGACCCCTGCACGAGCGTAACGGTTATCTACAACCTCGACGTTGAACTTCATTAATTTCCCAGTAACGGCGTTACTACCGACACACCCAGCTAACGACATGACAATCGCTGCCACTGCAACTGCTTTTGTAATTGTTGTTTTCATAGGTCCCTCTTATGCCACGATGATTGATTCAGTTTTTGAACGGCCAAATTGAATTGTTCTTGTATGAATACAAGAAATGATGGCCTAACAAATTGATTCCATAACATTTAGCGTAGTGGAGATTTTTAGAACAGCAAACTGCAAACCTAATTTGTTTCGCTCTGGTTCCTGAAGAGTTGCCAATAAAAAAGCGCAGACCTTTCGATCTGCGCTTTTCGTTTTTGCTTAACCTAGCCTAGATTAATGCGGCCTGTAAGAAAGTGATTAACCCACATTCTTACGTGCGTTTTGGAACATGCGCATCCAAGCGCCGTTCTCGCCCCAACCTTCTGGAGACCAAGAGTTTGCAACCGTGCGGAATACACGCTCTGGGTGCGGCATCATGATAGTCACGCGGCCATCGGTCGTTGTTAGACCTGTGATAGCGTTTGGCGAACCGTTCGGGTTATTCGGGTATTGCTGCGTTTGGTTACCGTTGTTATCAACGTAACGTAGAGCAACCGTACCTGAGTGTTCAATCGCGTTTAGGTGGTCGTTATCACGTACTTCTACGCGGCCTTCACCGTGAGAAACAGCGATTGGCATACGAGAACCTTCCATGCCGTTGAAGAATACAGAATCAGACTTCTGAACCTCAACTAGGCTGAAACGAGCTTCAAAACGCTCAGATTCGTTGCGAACGAAACGTGGCCAGTATTCTGCACCTGGGATAAGTTCACGTAGGTTCGACAACATCTGACAACCGTTACACACACCTAGAGAGAAAGTATCTTCGCGCTTGAAGAAGTTTTCAAATTGGTCGCGAGTAGAATCGTTAAACAGAACCGATTTAGCCCAACCTTCACCAGCGCCCAATACATCACCGTAAGAGAAGCCACCACAAGCCACAAGGCCGTTGTACTCTTCTAGAACCGCTTGACCCGTTAGGATATCGCTCATGTGAATATCTGTAGCTTCGAAGCCTGCACGGTCAAATGCAGCTGCCATTTCAACGTGAGAGTTAACACCTTGCTCACGTAGAATTGCCATCTTAGGTTTAGCACCTAGGTTAATATAAGGCGCTGCAATATCTTCGTTTACATCAAAGCTTAGGCTAACGTTTAGACCAGGGTCTGAGTTGTCTTTCTTCGCTTCATGTTCTTGATCTGCACAGATTGGGTTATCACGTAGACCTTGCATCTTGTGCGTCGTCTCAGCCCAGATAGTACGTAGTTCAGTACGGTTACGCTGGATTACAACGTCTGCGCCTGACTTAATCACGACTTCATCTGATGCTTCCCCTTCACCAACAACGCTACCAATTACGTGTGAACACGCTTCTAGGCCATTGGCTGCAAGAGTAGAAAGAACTGCGTCTAGGTCGTCGTTACGAACTTGGATTACCGCACCTAGCTCTTCGTTGAAGAGTGCTGCTAGCGTATCTTCGCTATTCTCTGATGCAGATAAAAGCGCTGCAATATCAGCATTAACACCACAGTGACCTGCGAACGCCATTTCAGCTAGCGTTACGAATAGACCACCATCGCCTTTATCGTGGTAAGCGACAACTTGGTCGTTCGCTACAAGTGCTTGAACGCCTTCGTAGAAACCTTTTAGTTGCGCTGCGTTGTCTACGTCTGCTGGCTTATCACCAAGCTGCTTGTAAACTTGTGCAAGTGCTGTAGCACCCATACGGTTTTTGCCGTTACCTAGGTCGATAAGAACCAGTGAAGTGTTGCCTAGTCCTTCAAGGTTATCAGGGGTGCGCAATTGAGGAGTGATTGTCTTGCGAACATCTTCAACACGTGCAAACGCAGTGATAACAAGAGACAGCGGAGACGTTACTTCTTTCTGCTCGCCATTCTCTTCCCACTTAGTCTTCATCGACATTGAGTCTTTGCCCACTGGGATAGTTAGACCCAGAGCTGGACACAGCTCTTCACCTACGGCTTTAACCGCTTCGTAAAGGCCTGCATCTTCACCAGGGTGACCCGCTGGAGACATCCAGTTAGCTGACAATTTAATGTGTTTGATATCGCCGATGTTGGTCGCTGCGATATTAGTAATTGCTTCACCAACCGCTAAGCGAGCCGACGCGCCGAAGTCTAGAAGTGCAACTGGCGTGCGCTCACCAAGAGACATTGCCTCACCGTGGTAAGAGTCGTAACTTGCAGCTGTTACTGCGCAGTTAGCAACAGGAACCTGCCATGGGCCAACCATTTGGTCACGAGCCACAAGGCCTGTTACCGAGCGGTCACCGATAGTGATAAGGAATGTTTTTTCTGCCACTGTTGGTAGGCGAAGAATACGGTCAACCGCTTCGTTTAGTTCGATACCAGAACGGTCAATCGCAGGATTGTTTGCTTTTAGCGTCTTCGCGTCACGGTGCATCTTAGGCGTTTTACCTAATAGGATGTCCATCGGCATGTCGATTGGCGTATTGTCGAAGTGTGAATCTTCTAATTTAAGATCACGTTCTTCTGTTGCTTTACCAACAATCGCGAATGGAGCGCGTTCACGCTTACAAATCGCTTCAAATGTCGCTAAGTCTTTATCAGCAACCGCCATTACGTAACGCTCTTGAGATTCGTTACACCAGATCTCAAGTGGGCTCATGCCCGGCTCATCGTTTGGCACGTCACGTAAGTTAAAGATACCGCCACGCTCGCCGTCGTCGACTAACTCAGGAAGTGCATTCGAGATACCGCCCGCGCCCACATCGTGGATAAATGCGATTGGGTTCGCATCACCAAGCTGCCAACAACGGTCGATAACTTCCTGACAACGACGTTCCATTTCTGGGTTTTCACGTTGTACAGAAGCAAAATCTAAGTCTTCAGAAGAAGAACCAGAATCCATTGAAGATGCAGCACCGCCACCAAGGCCGATATTCATTGCTGGACCGCCAAGAACGATTAGGCTTGCACCTACTGGGATCTCTTTCTTCTGAACATGATCATCACGAATGTTACCTAGACCACCAGCCAGCATGATTGGTTTGTGGTAACCACGTACTTCTTCACCTGCGTGAGAGTTTACTTTCTCTTCGTAAGTACGGAAGTAACCCAATAGGTTTGGACGACCAAATTCGTTGTTGAATGCTGCGCCACCAAGAGGACCTTCAAGCATGATATCCAAAGCAGTAACGATACGGCTTGGCTTACCAAAGTCTGTTTCCCAAGGTTGAACGAAGTTCGGAATTTTCAGGTTAGATACAGAGAAAGCAACCAGACCCGCTTTTGGCTTACCGCCAATACCTGTCGCGCCTTCATCGCGGATTTCACCGCCTGAACCTGTCGATGCGCCCGGCCATGGAGAGATTGCCGTTGGGTGGTTGTGCGTTTCAACTTTCATCAAGATGTGTGTTTTTTCTTGGTGGTAGTTGTACTGGCGAGTTTCTGGATCTGGGAAGAAACGACCCACTTCAGAACCTGTCATTACCGCTGCGTTATCTTTATAAGCAGACAGAACGTGCTCTGGTGTCGTTTCAAAGGTGTTCTTAATCATCTTGAACAATGATTTTTCTTGCTTAACGCCATCGATAGTCCAATCAGCGTTAAAGATCTTGTGACGACAGTGCTCTGAGTTCGCTTGTGCAAACATCATTAGCTCGATGTCAGTCGGGTTACGACCTAGCTTCTCAGTGAAGCTTTCAAGAAGGTAATCAATTTCGTCTTCTGCAAGTGCTAGACCTAGGGTAACGTTTGCTTTTTCAAGCGCTTTACGTCCACCAGTTAGTAGGTCAACTTCCGCATAAGGAGCAGGCTCAGCAACAGTGAACAGTGCCGCCGCTGATTCGAAGTCAGTGAAAACCACTTCCATCATACGGTCGTGCAGAATGGCCTTCAGCTCAACAAGTTGAAGCTCAGAAAGTTCAGAAGAGGTTTCAATGTAGAAAGCAGTACCGCGCTCTAGACGTGACACTTTAGCCAGTCCGCAGTTGTGTGCGATATCTGTTGATTTTGAAGACCAAGGCGAGATAGTGCCCGGGCGTGGCGTTGCAAGCAGCAGTAAACCTTCAGGTTCATGCTCTTCAATCGTTGGACCGTAAGTCAGTAGCTTTTCTAGCTTCTCAACTTCAGACTCATCTAGGTCTGCCGTTAGATCAGCAAAGTGGGCAAACTCAGCGTAAATACCTGTTACAGGTAAGCTTAATTCACGACAAAGCTCTAAAAGCTTGTTAACACGAAACTCAGATAGAGCTGGGGAGCCACGCAAAATTCTCATGTGCTTACGTCTCTTATGCAGTTGATTAAGGTAGTATTGGAATAAATTCAGTGGGTTATAGGAACAACCTAACTGTTTTCTTCGAAGCTATTCCCGAAGGTTGCCAAACCTATGCCGATTCCACCTCTTCAATGCGAGCGCATTATAAAGCATTTCTTTTTGTGACGTAACACCAAAAGCAACCGTTTGCGTTATTTTTTTTATCTTTCTGTGTAAATGGTACTTTTGCTGCATTTATCACCACTTTTACAACTGTTTAAATAAACCTGCTTTGCCAGCCTTGCGGGGTTTGGTATAAAGGGGCTTCCACTTTTCGAGATTTCATTTTGATGCCTAAATTTACGCTCATCTTTTCGTCTAAGTTCCTTCTGCTCGCTATTGCCCTTTTTGGGTTGGCTGGATGCCAGATTGAATCTGAACCTAAAAGTGTCCTTGAGCAGATACGAGAGCGTGGCGTTCTTCGTGTCGGCACCCTGAATAACCAACTCTCTTATTACATCGGTCCAGATGGTCCTGCTGGCTTGGACTACGAGTTAGCTCGCGAGTTTGCAGAAGAGCTTGGTGTAAAGCTTGAGGTTAAACCTGCTTACCGTCTATCCGGCCTATTTCCTGCGTTAAAGAAAGGCGAGATCGATCTTATCGCAACGGGGTTAACACAAAACAGCAACCTGACACGTGCCTATCGCGCTGCGCCCGCTTATTATTATGTAAGCCAGCAAGTCGTGTACAAAAAAGGCCAGTGGCGCCCAAGAAACCTTGAGCAACTGATCAAGTTCGAGAATGAGCGTCAGGCTGATTTCGTAAAAGCACAAACTGAATCAGAAGAGATAGCGACTACTGACACATTGACGCCATCTTTGGTTGTAGTGAAAGACTCACACTTTGAGCCAACATTAAAACAGCTGCAAAACACACACGATGACTTTATCTACGATGCGATCGGCAATGCTGATATCAACGACTTGCTAAAAGAAGTCTCTACAGGGGAACGCTTGTTTACTGTGGCGGATTCGATTGAGCTGTCACTCGCACAGCGTTTGTACCCAGACGTCGCTTTGGCTTTTGAACTTACAGAAGACCAACCGATCTCTTGGTATTTACAGAAGTCTGAAGATGAAAGCCTTTATGCGCTGCTGATTGAGTTTTTCGGTAACCTAAAGCAGTCTGGTGAGCTCGCTTCACTGGAAGAGAAATATATTGGCCATATCGGCACCTTCGATTATGTCGATACTCGTGCCTTTATCCGCGCATTGGATAGCAAGCTGCCAAAATGGTCTCCACTGTTTCAGAAATATTCGCAAGAATTTGATTGGCGCTTGATTGCTGCTTTGGCATACCAAGAGTCACACTGGAATCCTGTCGCACGCTCTCCAACCGGTGTTCGAGGCATGATGATGTTAACGCTACCAACTGCGAAGAGCGTTGGTGTGACCAATCGTCTTGACCCGAAACAGTCGGTACAAGGTGGTGTTGAATACTTACGTCGTATCGTGAATCGAGTTCCCGACTCTATTACTCAACATGAAAAGATCTGGTTTGCCCTCGCATCATATAACGTAGGTTACGGTCACATGATGGATGCACGTCGCTTAACCAAAGCACAAGGCGGTGATCCTGACGCTTGGGGTGATGTGAAAGACAGGCTTCCTCTGCTAAGACAGAAGAAGTACTACAGCAAAACTCGTTACGGTTATGCGCGTGGTGATGAAGCAAGGAATTACGTTGAGAACATTCGCCGTTATTACCAAAGCATTATTGGCCATGTGAATAAGCGTAATAAAGAGGAAGAAGCGAGCCTTGAAGGGTTGGTGGTTATCCCACCTTTAGAGACCTCGGGCGCTGAATCGACAATCAGTGCGGCTGAATCCGCTGTCGATGAAGCTGAGTCTTCCAAATAAATAAAAAAGAGCAATGCTATATAGCGTTGCTCTTTTTTTTATACATGAGCCACTGGTTCGTATTGGCTAGTTCGCATTGAGAAACTAAACCAGCAAAGTGACCGTTAAATTTGAGGTGTCATATTGCAGTAACAATCGAACTTTATAACGTCACACCATAAGCGACATCATGCTCGGTTGGATTCAGATACTAACCATTGCAAGAGTGGTTCAGAAAGCTAACGCTAAGTTCGCGACAGAGCTCATAAACAAATAACCACTATAATTAAAACTGAAGTCATAATTACAAAGCCAGACGACAAATAGGAAATCGTTGAAATGATGAAGAGTAAACTGAAATCGAAGCGCCTTGATAAGACCGTTGCTGCAAACCGTCGTAAGCGTATGCTTTCAAATAATAAGAAAAAGATCATTTGGCGCAACCGTGCTTTCATGCAGATACTTTCTGAGTAAATATACCGAGTAAGTTTTCTGCGGCACTCTTGCGATAGAGAGTGCCGAAAGCTTGCTGTTATTTTTTGTTACAGACCTTGTTTTTGTTACTGACCTTGTTCTTGTTACTGACCTTATTCTTATTACTTGCCTTGTCAGATTCTAAACACTGCTCTTCCAACAGACGGTCTTGCTTTCGTTTTTCTTTTATCTCTTTTCTACGACGCTTGAAAAACGCTTGCAGTTGCTCACGGCACTCTTGCTCTAACAAACCATTTTCCACGTCTGCATAGTGGTATGAGGCTTGGCTTTCAAAGAGATTTAACACCGTACCTGCTGCACCCGCTTTTAAGTCAGGGGCACCAAACACAATGCGCTTTACTCGGCTGTGTAACAAGGCACCTGCACACATTGGGCAAGGCTCAAGCGTGACGTATAAAGTGGTATCGAGTAAGCGATAGTTTTCTAAAGCTTGTCCAGCTTTACGCAAGGTTTCGATTTCTGCGTGTGCCGTGGCATCGTGGCTTCCAATCGAACGGTTCCATCCTTCAGAAATAATCTCCCCCTCTTTTACCAACACGGCACCAACGGGAACCTCTCCCTCTTTCTCTGCTTGCTTAGCAACCTCGATGGCGCGTCGCATGAAGATTTCATCTTGAGGGGTGAATTGATGGTCTGACAAAGGGAACTCCAGAAAACAAAGGATAAGAACAAAAAAAGGTATGCGGAGAAGCATACCTAATCTTAGTGATTATGAACAATAAAGAGATATTGAACAACAAGCGCAGGCTTGTTCGTTAAATATCTAGCGACTTATCTAACTAACAGCATCGCCTAGCTCATTGACTATTTCTGTCGCTTTCACACTCACAATACGGTTGTTCTCGACCGAGATAATTTCAAACTGCCATTGCTGACACTGAACGACTTCTCCCGTATCGGGTAAACGCCCGATTAACCAAGTCACAAGGCCATTCAATGTTTGGAAGCCTTCGCTTTCCCCTTCTAACTCTGACAGCTCTAAGCGGTTCTTGAGCTCACTGATAGGGATTAATCCATCCACCAGCAACCCGTCTTCCACTTGCTCTGTCCAGAGGTCATTGGGGTTATTGGATAACTCACCTGCAATCGCTTCGAGAATATCGTAATGAGTCACAAGGCCTTGCACATCGCCATACTCGTCAACAATGAATGCCATCTCGGTACCCGACTCTTTAAAGTAGCCAAGTAGCCGCAGTGCCTTCATCGATTCTGGAACATAGATCGGCGACTTAGACAGCCCCATGATCACTTGAATACTTAAATTGCCCGCCTGATTCAGCAAGGCTTTGGACGACACCGTACCGACCACTTTATTGAGATGATCTTGGCATAATGGAAATACACTGTGCTTTGAAGAGCGCAGTTTCTTAAATATCTGCTCTACAGGTTGCTCAATATCTAGAAAGTCGACGTCTCGGCGTGGCGTCATCAAAGAGCTCACAAGGCGATCATCAAGCTGTAAGATATTGCGAATCATCTCTTGCTCGCCACGCTCTATCACTCCAGATTCTGAGCCCTCTTTCACCAATGCATGGATATCGTCTTCAGTGACACTATCTTCTTCACCGCCGCGCCCCATTAACTTGAGAATACCTTCGGTTGATGCAGACAACGCAAACACAAACGGCGTCGCGATTTTAGATAACCAGAAGATTGGCAGCGCGACTAACACAGCAATGTTTTCAGCTTGGGATTGAGCAAAACGCTTTGGCACTAGCTCACCCACAACGATGGCGAAATAAGTAATACCCACCACCACAACCGCAGTAGACAAGATATTTGCTTGTGTTGGGTCTAATCCCCACAGTTCAAGTTGAACGGCCAGTGGAGCCGATAGCGTCGCCTCACCCACAATACCGCTGAGTAGGCCGATTACCGTGATACCGATTTGGATTGTTGAGAGGAAGCGGGTTGGGTTTTCTTTGAGCTCAAGAGCAATCTGAGCGGAGCGATGTTTTTCGGCTAAGCGTTTCAGCCGACTATTTTTTGCTGCTACCAATGCAATTTCTGACATGGCAAACAGACCATTTAAAACAATTAACCCTACTAAAAGCAGAATCTTCATGTGGTTTGGATTTCCTAATTTTACCGGCCAACAATTAGCCGTGATCCGGAGTATAAGCTGAGTGCCTTTATTTTGAATATAAAAAGTTTTGGATATAAAAAGTCTTGGCTATAAAAATCTTGGATAAAAAAACGGAAAAAGATGGCGAAAAAAAGCCCGCACATTTCGGTGCGGGCTTCGATGATTTTATCTTACTGACTTTTGCTTTTATTACTTAGCTTTACTTATCTTACATTGTGTAAGTGTAAGGAGCTTGGATACCTAGTGGGATACCAAGAGCCCAGTAACCTAGCAAGAAGATAGACCAACCGATTAGCATCGCAATCGAGAACGGCATCATTAGAGAAGCTAGAGTACCGATACCTGTCGACTTAACGTAGCGCTGACAGTAAACAACAACCAGTGGGAAGAACACCATTAGTGGAGAGATGATGTTAGACACTGAGTCACCTACACGGTAAGCCGCTTGAGATAGTTCAGGAGAGATACCCACAACCATTAGCATTGGAACTAGGATTGGACCGATAAGAGCCCACTTAGCTGAAGCCGAACCTACAAGCAGGTTAACTGAAGCCGTTAGTAAAATCATACCAACAACCGTTGCTTCACCAGGAAGGTCCATCGCTTTCAGGCCTTCAGCACCGTAAAGCGCCAGCATAGTACCGATGTTTGATTGAGCAAATGCAGATAAGAACTGAGCACAGAAGAACGACATTACAATGTATGCGCCCATCGTTGCCATTGTCTCAGACATCGCTTTGATAACATCGTTACTATTCTTGAATGTACCCGCTACACGGCCGTAGACGATACCCGGAATAATAAACAGAATGAAGATCAGAGGAACGATAGACTTCATTACTGGTGCTGAGAACGCCGTTAGCTCACCTTCAGGCGAACGAAGTGCTGAGTTTTCAGGAACCAAAGCTGCGATAAGCAGACCAATACCTGCAACCATTGCCCAACCAGCGAATTTGAATGCTTTAGATTCAATCGCTGTGAACGTACCTAGATCAGGTGCTTGTTCAGCATCTTCATCTACTGGAGTTTTTGCAAGACGAGGTTCAATGATCTTCTCTGTCACGTACCAACCGATACCAACAATGAGAACTGAAGACAAACCAGTAAAGAAAATGTTCGCTAGAGGGTTAACCACGTATGCAGGGTCAAGAACGTTTGCCGCTGTTTGAGTGAAGCCTGCTAGTAGCGGGTCAATACCTGAAGGAATGAAGTTCGCTGAGAAACCACCTGATACACCAGCAAACGCTGCTGCAATACCCGCTAGAGGGTGACGACCCGCTGCGTGGAAGATGATACCGCCAAGAGGGATTACTAGAACGTAACCTGCATCTGCTGCTGTGTGAGACACGATAGCAACAAGGATTAGCATAGGCGTTAATAGCTTAGCTGGCGTAAAGTTCAGCATCTTCTTAAGGCCAGTCGTAATGAAGCCTGAAGAGTCAGCAACGCCAACACCTAGCATAGCAACAAGTACGATGCCTAGCGGTGCGAAGCCTGTGAACGTGGTAACCATATTCGCTAGGAAGCTAGCAAGCGCTTCACCAGTTAATAGGTTGTTTACTTCTAGAGCAGCACCCGTTTGAGGGTTGATTAGGTCGAATGAAAGATTCGATAAAAGTGCAGATGCTACCCATACGATAACTAGAGCCCAGAAGAACAGAATTGCAGGGTCTGGAATTTTGTTGCCGGCGCGTTCAATGAAGTTTAGAAAGCGGTCCATCCCACTGATCTTCTCAGTCGATGGTGCTTTTTTTACAGCTTGGTTACTCATTGTAACTCCATATGTGATGTTGTTTGTTTAGGCCTAATAAAAGTTTTGACCATGGCCTATTGGTACAGCACATATTCTATTAAAGTCGCTGTTAAAAAGCACAAGGTTCCACATCATTTTCCATAAATGGAGACATATTTTGCAAAAATACTGTACAACAGCAACAATATAAAAACACAAAAAACACCATTCCATATACAGAGTTTTAACTGGCACGTAAACAATGTCCGAGGAGTGAAAACTATCAGTAAAGGGGATGCCTAGGCCTTGGCATGCAGTAAACGTTTGCTTAATAGATCAATCAAACTCACTGTATTTGGAAATCATAGTATGTAATTCGATAACTCGATTACTACCAAACCGGTCTTCCCATGAGCTTGTTATCTGAACGGTCTTCAGCGCTCCAGATAAACTGTTCGTCACTGTCCAATTAAGTTGATATTTAACATGCGAATGATCCATACCATCAACAATATCCGTAGCAAAATCCGCAGGCGTTATACTCGATAAAGCGGCAGATGCACCACGAGTTCTAAACCATTCCAGCTTATTTTCAGCCAAATGCAGAGCTTCTACACTATGAATAGCAAAGTCAGATTTTTGCTCAACATACGTTTGTAATTTAATTAGCCCTAGAGAACCAACACCGATCAACAAAAACGAAATAAGCACTTCAATTAGGCTAAAACCTTTCTGTTTACAAATCATTCCATGAACCTTTTTGCCATTGAATTTGCGTAAATTCTTTTCTTGAATTATCGACCACATCTTTATTAAATCTAAAATCCAGTGAATCAAAGAACACAGCGGCTTGGTTCGGTGCATCAAAGTACTGTCCGCCAGATACCGTAAATGCACCGTGTTGATAGTAAGAGGTGATAGTTCGGTAGCTTTCTTCAATAACACTCGGGACATGATTCAGATGATTATTGGCATCATAAGACACCCAATCGGCAGGGGTAGGTGAATAATCAACATTAAGGTGAAATAGTACACCTTTAAGATGATTTGAAGTCGCCCCTGTAGAAGGTTTTCCCATAACAGACATCAGCCCATCATGAATTAAAATTGTAACTCCATTAGTTGAGGCTGTAGCATCAACTAAATCATTGTATTGCGCTTTAGTGATTTCACAGCCTCCTTCAACCCATAAATGATGATTGCCTGCATTAATCAGTGTTGCCAGAACTTGCCCACAATTAGCTAGTATTTTGGGTGTCCCACTCCCATTAATCACCGAAAATGTCCCTTCATCTCTTATATCGTTATGCTTTTCAACTGGAACACCGAAAAAAGACTCAAAAGGTTGTACGCTTGAATCTAAGACAAAATCATTGCCATCCCCATTGGACAAATGATCATTACCTGTAACATTAGAGCAATCAGCTCCTGATGGATTTTGAAAACCGGCATATGGAGGTACACCATGTACCACCCCTTTATTATCCATAGATGAATAGTGATAGCGGCTACGATATCGAAGCGCAACACACTCCCAACCATCACTACTTAAAACACCAGGATCTGGTGTTGAAAATGTGGTACTTGAATGAAAATAAACATCGGCACTCGACTGTATAGCACCAGAACTTAGTGAACCTCCAAATACGATATTTTTCTTCAAATGAGAATGCCCACTCGCAGACGATATTTGATAACCTGTTAGAATTGCATTGAAAACAGGGGTGACTTGATTCTTCATTGAGCACACTGTAATTGTAGGAGGAAGATTCCCTTCATTTTTAAACTGAGTGAAACCACACTCTAGACCACCTTCAGCCTCCCATTGCTGCTTGCGCGCTTCGACCTCATTTTGAGATCTTTTTATTTGATAAAAAACTGAACGATAACTACCAAAAGTCAACATTAACGCCGTAACTAGTAATACACTTGTTGTAAGTAAAACAACCGCACCTTGTTGATTTTTATTCATCGCCAATTCCTATTTTTTACAATCACACTTGATGAATAATTAACGGACGTATCTCCTACTAATTCAGCAGAAATCGTAATAGTTGCCATGCCTGAACTAACACCTTGAGCTTCAATACTTGATTGATTGACATTGAAATCAATCACTCGTATTTGATTCGGCTCAAAAATTGAAGAACATCCACTAGTAGCCGCTGATACCGTTTTTACGATACTGGAGGGACTATCACAAACTTTGACTAAGCCGGAATCAAATACAAAAGCAACATTTCGAATCTCTGATTGATGAGCATATGCAAATGCGACAATTTTGGAATCTGGCGAGATATATAAGGTATTTGTGGCTCCTGATAATTTTAGAGACACACCTGTCCCTCCATCGTAGCCTGCTCGCTGGATATCCTCTTTAAAGTATTGAAGAGTGCCTGAAACTTGTTGTAATAATAGTAATTCTTTACTTCTCTCGGATGCGATGTTTTGTCCCGATATAAATACCGACCCCACACTTCCAATAACTACAATTCCCAAAATAGAAGAGATCATTAATTCGACTAATGTTGCACCGAATTGCTGCCTCTTAAGTGCAGGTCTGATAACCATAAAAGTCTCCTCCCACACCACAGATTCTCATTCTTCCAGAAGTACTATATGTTATAAGCTTTAAAGGCTTAGAGTTCATATCAAATAAGAGATTCCCATCTTTGGCTTTACCGTTTACTCCACTAAATTTAATTTGTTCAGAACTGTAGTTAACGGTGAAATCTATGTTTCGAAATGAAACTCCTTCCATTGTAAGGATTGCCGTACCGGTATTCGGAACATCGAATTCAGTCAATTCAATTTTCCAATCACCGGTGTCATTTGAGTTACCATTCATTAGAAAATGAGCCCAAAGATCGGTATTTCTCATAACTGCCTCAGATTTCGCCTGCATCATAAAACCATTCAGCTCGGTAGCTAGCCGTTGCATTTTCACTGTTTCCGAGACCGAACTAAAGCTTGGAGCTGCAACAGCCAATAATATAGAGAGCACTGATATGGTTATGAGTAGCTCTAAGAAGGTAAACCCGCGAGTCATTTCCCAATTTCCTATGTAATACCGCTCGTAACCGTATTTAATCTTGCGCCGATGCTACCACCGGAGAAAAATAGGCAGAGATATTAAAGGAAACTACTCGCGATGATTCGAAGAAATATATGCAACAACAACAACTTAGGCATTAGAGGGATGACATTGATCGAATTATTGATCGCTGTCGCCATCGTGGGGATACTCGGCGCCATTGCCTATCCAAGTTATACAAACCATGTAATCAAAGCGCATCGAGTCACAGCGATAGCTGATATGACAAAGATACAATTGGAAATAGAGACGCTGTACACGGGGAACTATGCATCCGCAGCGGAGAATATTATTTCCGGAGGGACATGTTTGTTTTGCGATACCGACACCAGCCGATACACGTTAGCGATTTCGGCGAGTAGTACAACCTATGCCATTCAAGCGGAACCACTTTCACAGCAAGTGAATGATGGATGTTTAAATTCAATTACCGATATATTGGAATTACACCACTCGGGTGTTTCAGAGCCAGAAGCGTGTTGGAAGTAACAAGAGCAACCACCAAAGGGCTCGATAATCTATCTGAGAAATCTAGACTCTTTATTCTCTGAGCTTCTTTCTTTGATCTACAGATACAAAAAAGCCTGCACACTGGCAGGCTTTAAAAGTTTCAAATCACTATCAATTACTTAGTTAGGTCATCGAAGAAGTTTTTCACGCCGCTGAAGAAACCTTCAGACTTTGGCTTGTGCTTGCTTGCCGCTTCACCACAACATGTTTCTTCGAATTCACGCAGTAGTTCTTTTTGACGAGAGCTTAGCTTAACCGGTGTTTCAACCACTAGTTTAACGATTAGGTCACCCACACCGCCGCCACGAACGCCTTTCACGCCTTTGCCACGCATACGGAACATACGGCCCGTTTGTGTTTCTTCTGGCACTTTAAGGTTTACACGACCATCTAGTGTTGGAACTTCAACTTCACCGCCTAAAGCAGCCATAGAGAAGCTTACTGGCACTTCACAGTAAAGGTTGTTGCCGTCACGCTCAAAGATGTTGTGCTCTTTTACGTGTACTTGTACGTACAAGTCGCCAGCTGGAGCGCCATGCTCCCCTGCTTCGCCTTCGCCAGATAGACGAATGCGATCACCAGTATCAACACCTGCTGGGATCTTAACGTTAAGCGTTTTCGTTTTCTGTTTACGACCTTGGCCATGACATGAGTTACATGGGTCTTTGATGATCTTGCCTTTACCGTTACAAGTAGGACAAGTCTGTTGAACCGCAAAGAAACCTTGGCGCATTTGTACCTGGCCGTGGCCATGACAAGTACCACACGTTTGTGCAGAAGAACCCGCTTTCGCGCCGCTACCGTCACAAATATCACACTCTACAAGAGTTGGTACTTCGATTTCTTTAGATACACCACGAACGGCTTCTTCTAGAGAAAGCTCCATGTTGTAACGCAAATCAGAACCACGTTGTGCGCGCGCTTGACCACCACCGCGACGACCGCCGCCAAAGATATCGCCAAACACATCACCGAAGATATCGCCGAAGTCACCTTGGCCACCGCCGCCGTAACCGCCGCCGCCACCCATGCCACCTTGTTCAAAAGCTGCGTGGCCGTATTGGTCGTAAGCTGCTTTCTTTTGAGAATCGGTTAAGATCTCGTACGCTACTTTTACTTCTTTAAATTTGTCTGCTGCGCTGTCATCACCCTGATTACGGTCCGGGTGGAATTTCATCGCTAAGCGTTTGTACGCTTTTTTAATATCGCGCTCTGATGCATCGCGGCTTACGCCTAATACTTCGTAAAAATCACGTTTTGACATGTTCTAGGTCACCAAATAATTGCTACTACCGAATGATCACTTCAGTAGTCTATGTATCAATCTAGATAAAAGTTCTGTCGGCTGAAACGCCGAATAAAGCTATTATCTAGATCGACAAGTCTAAATACAAATTTACGGGCGTGAGAGTTACCTCTGACGCCCGTATCTTTAGAAATCGAAAAACGACTTTTTCTAAGCTAAAACACGTTAGTTCAAGGAGAAGGCACGGACTTTCTTAGCCAATAAAGAGGCAAGTGTAAGTGAGTACCTTCGACGCAGAAATCACGTGTTATAGCGACGAAAAATTATTTTTTGTCTTCTTTAACTTCTTCAAACTCTGCATCAACAACGTCGTCATCTTGCTTAGGTTGTTCACCAGCGTCAGCACCAGCTTGTTCAGCTTGAGCTTTCTGTTGAGCAATTTCCATTAGCTTTTGAGCTGCTTGCATAAGTTCTTGAACTTTAGCGTCGATAGCTTCTTTGTCGTCACCAGACTTAACTGATTCTAGAGCTTCGATAGCTGCTTCGATTTTAGCTTTCTCGTCTGCAGGTAGAGCTTCACCAGCTTCTTCTACTTGCTTCTTAGTGCCGTGAATCATTTGGTCAGCTTGGTTACGTGCAGTTACTAGCTCTTCGAACTTCTTGTCAGCTTCTTTGTTAGCTTCTGCTTCTTGAACCATTGCTTCGATCTCTTCCTCAGACAAACCGCCTGATGCTTGGATAGTGATCTTCTGCTCTTTACCTGTCGCTTTATCTTTAGCAGATACGTTCAGGATACCATCAGCATCTAGGTCGAATGTTACTTCAACTTGTGGCATGCCACGTGGTGCTGGTTGGATACCTTCTAGGTTGAACTGACCAAGAGACTTGTTGTAAGTCGCTTGCTTACGCTCACCTTGAAGAACGTGGATAGTTACTGCGCTTTGGTTGTCTTCAGCTGTAGAGAACACTTGATCCGCTTTAGTAGGGATAGTTGTGTTTTTCTCGATAAGCTTAGTCATTACGCCACCCATCGTTTCGATACCGAAAGATAGAGGAGTAACGTCTAGAAGAAGAACGTCTTTAACTTCACCAGCTAGTACACCACCTTGAACAGCAGCACCCATTGCAACAGCTTCGTCAGGGTTCACGTCTTTACGTGGCTCTTTACCGAAGAACTCAGTTACTTTAGCTTGAACCATAGGCATACGAGTCTGACCACCAACTAGGATAACGTCAGTGATTTCGCCTACAGATAGATCAGCATCTGCTAGAGCAACTTTTAATGGCTCAAGAGAACGTTGAACTAGGTCTTCAACTAGAGACTCAAGCTTCGCACGAGTCACTTTGATGTTCATGTGCTTAGGACCAGTCGCATCAGCAGTAACGTAAGGTAGGTTTACGTCAGTTTGAGTAGTAGAAGAAAGCTCGATTTTCGCTTTTTCTGCTGCTTCTTTAACACGCTGCATTGCTAGTGGATCAGATTTAAGGTTGATACCTTGCTCTTTCTTGAACTCATCTACTAGGTAGTTGATCATGCGGTTATCGAAATCTTCACCACCAAGGTGAGTGTCACCGTTAGTTGAAAGAACTTCGAAAGTTTTCTCGCCTTCTACTTCATCGATTTCGATGATAGAGATATCGAATGTACCACCACCAAGGTCGTATACAGCGATAGTGCGATCACCACCTTGCTTGTCTAGGCCGTAAGCCAGAGCAGCAGCAGTAGGTTCGTTGATGATACGTTTAACATCTAGACCAGCGATACGGCCAGCATCTTTCGTTGCTTGACGTTGAGCATCGTTGAAGTAAGCAGGAACAGTTACAACTGCGCCAGTTACTTCTTCGCCTAGGAAGTCTTCAGCTGTTTTCTTCATTTTCTTAAGAACTTCAGCAGATACTTGAGGAGCAGCCATTTTTTGGCCTTGCGCTTCAACCCATGCATCACCGTTATCAGCTTTAACAATGTTAAAAGGCATGATTTCGATATCGCGTTGAACTTCTTCATCTTCAAAACGACGACCGATTAGACGCTTAATCGCGTATAGCGTGTTTTGAGGGTTAGTAACTGCTTGACGTTTCGCAGGTTGACCAACTAGCGTCTCGCCTTCAGTGTATGCGATTACCGATGCTGTTGTGCGTTCGCCTTCAGCATTTTCTAATACGCGTGGTTTGTCACCGTCAAGAACAGCAACACAAGAGTTAGTAGTACCTAAATCAATACCAATGATTCGACCCATCAGGCTTTCTCCGAATAAATTCTATTTAGTTTTTTGCTATACCCACTATGTGGGGGGTAGTAATCAGGGATTCAACCCTAATACACAAAATTTAAATGCAAATGTATTTTGCTTTCGTATGCACCATAGATAAGGGCTGCAAACTAATTTTCAAGGGAAATAGGTAAAAAAAATCTGTTTTTCCCCCTATCTTTCTACTTAAAGGTAAAAAGTGGCTTACCCCTTACTGCTTAAGGCTCGAAAGTTGACATATTCACGCGTTCATCTTCATAAATAAAATGTCTCCCTATTCTATCTCGCATAAAAAAAGACCTTCATATGGAAGGTCTTTTTTCAACTAACAGCGAGTCGAACCGTTATTGATTCGGCACTATTTTTGATTCAGCAATATTATTGATTAAGAACTAACTGGTAGAAGCTTGCTTGGGTGTAGTCACCCGCTTCCATACCACGCCACTCACAGGCAGAACTCGACTTCTTAGTATTACACTGGTTATACGCACCCGCTTTGAAGTACATCCAGTCTTGACCGTAACCAAGATCGATATCGTGTCCCTGATATTTACCCTTTGCCAAGTCAACATCATAGGTCTTCACAACAGGTTCGGCTGAGTTTGGATTTTTAGTAAAGGTTAAGTGCATGATGTTATCTTTGATATTCACATCATATGAGAACACTTCACCTAGCTTGATACCATCAGTAGGATCCGAGCTGCCTTTTTTCAGATTGTATTGGCCAAATACATCATGGCGAATGTCTTTACGAAGCTTCTTACCATTTTCATCCTTCGCATTTTTCATCTCTGTCGGCGGATTTAATTCATAGTTCCACGTTAACGAACCATGCTCATGCTCTGGCAATTTGCGGTAAACAATTTTCAGAGGTTCATTATCCGACCCATGGATTTGACCAATAACCACAGAGAATGCACCGGTTTTCTTATAGTTACCGCTGGTGCTCACCTGATCAACAGAAAGTGTTGCCGTCATCTGCCCACCGATAGAGCCAAACTCTTCCGCGTTCTTATGGCTTGAAATCGCGAAGTTGTTGCTCGGCGCAGAGTAGCTATCCGCTAGCATCGCTCTTAGCTCACTACGCGTGTTTTTACTGTTTGGCGTCGTTGGAGCTGTATTCGGAGCCACAAACACCATCGCACCAGACTCGGCATCCGTGTAGAACCATTTAGGGTGAACGTAAGGCGTGTCTACATTCGACAGTTCCTTTTTACCAATCTCCAACGTTTTACCTTTTCTAGACCCTTCAGTCGTCAGCTCCGGTAAGTTAATTTTCCATTTAGATAAATCGAAGTTTTGTGCTGGTGCTTTTGCAGGGTCAAGATTGAACTGTTGACCAATATCGTGATTAGAAGCAAGAGCGGGAGCGGCTAAAAGGCTGGCAGTCAGTAGACTAAGGTAAGACAGCTTCATTATTGGGTTTCCTTTATGTCGTCATAATGTAGGTTGCCAGAACAATAAAATAATATTGTATTATTATATGTGATCTATATTAAAGATTGAAAACTGATGGCCAATTCGGCACGAGTAAAAAGAAAAAATGAGACTTAACACCAATCAAAGATATTTTTAGCCAAGTTATCAGATAGCCCAAAGCACTTATCATCAGAAACAAAAAGCCCCGCTCTCATTGAGCGGGGCTTCTAATTATCAAATCTTAATTAAGAATTATGCTTCTGCTTTCTTTAGCTCAGCTTCTTCGTTAGCTTCAACGCCGATTTCGTTTTCAGATTTCGCTACGATAGTGTTAACCGCAGTATCACCAACAACGTTAGAAGAAGTACAGAACATGTCACAGATACGGTCAACAGCAGCAACAATCGCTAGACCTTCTGGTGGCAAACCTAGTTGGTGCAATAGAACACCGACCATAACCACACCACCACCAGGAACACCACCAGCACCGATAGACAGTAGCAAGATAGTTAGACCTAGAGTAAAGATATCAGCAGTGTTGATTGGCTGACCGAATGCGTTTGCTACGAACATAGTTGCTAGTGCGATGTAGATAGATACACCAGACATGTTCATTGTTGCACCTAGTGGTACACCGAAACCTGCCACTGACTTAGATACGTTCAGTTTGTCCGTCAGAGTACGCATTGTTACTGGAATCGTCGCGTTCGAACTTGCAGTCGATAGTGAGAAAAGGATTTGCTCACGAGTTGCACGTAGGAACTGCTTTGGAGAAATACCAGTGAATGAACCAACCATCATTGGGTAGAAGAAGAAGATCCAGAACACAAGCATTGCCACAACAAGCGCGACATAGCCAGCAACTGACATTAGCGTGTTTGCATCAAGTGTTGCACCTAATTGAATCATCAGAGCAAATACACCGTATGGCGCAAGGCTCATTACTAGGCCGATAAGCTTCATCATGATTTCGTTAGCCATCTTGAATGTCTTGATAGCTGGGCCACCACGAGAATCAAGAGCTTGGATAGCAAGACCAGTCAGAATAGCCATGAAGATGATTTGCAGCATGTCGCCACTTGCAAATGCTTCTACAGGGTTGCTAGGAACGATATTAACAACAAGAGAGAAGATATCTGGCGTTTCAGTTGTTGTAAGCGCAATTGTCTCAGAAACTGTACCCGCTAGATTCGCACCAGCACCCGGTTGGAAAATAAGACCAATCGTTAGAGCAGCTGAAATCGCGATGATGGTGTTAATAATGTAAAGACCAAAGGTTTTACCACCAAGACGACCGAATGAACGAATATCTTTTAGCTCAACGATACCGCAAACAATAGATACGTATACAAGAGGTACTACAAGCAACTTGATAAGTGATACGAACATACCACCAGCACCTTCAGCAGCGCCGAGTAGGTACGTATCAAAAATAGCAATGCCGCTGAATAGGTACTGAATAGCAGTACCAATAATAAGGCCGGCAAACAAGCCTACAAAAATCTTACTTGAGAGCGATTTATCCATCGTTCTTCTCCAGTTTGTTGTGTTTAAAAATTGTACTTTTATAGTTATATATGCGACCCAAATCGCTATATTGCAGTGGATTTTACATACAAAGGTAACAATTAAAAGCATTTATTTACAAAAACATTACAAGTGTGACATCAAAACATTTCTTCATTAACAACCAGTTTCATAATATAAAACTCTAAATCACTGTTCTGGATAAAATAAAAAGAACGACATTCTTAATGCGATTTTGGTGACTATTCACGTGGACTCTCAAGTTACAGGCATAAAAAAAGAGAGGCATATGCCTCTCTTTTCATTTCACGTTAACCAGTGAATTGTTTTGTCGCCGCTATTGTCTTACTTCACAACTGTAATAATCGACTGCTTAGCAAGCGGCTACTCAATTACTTAGCAACCATTACCATTGCAGGGCGAATAACACGGCCGTTAAGCTCGTAGCCTTTCTGCATAACAAACATCACAGTGTTTGACTCGTGGTCTGGGCTTTCTTGAATCGACATTGCTTGGTGGAATTCAGGGTTGAATGCTTCACCTTCAGGGTTGATCTCTGTAAGACCAAATTTAGCCACTGTATCTACGAACGTTTTGTGAGTTAGCTCAACACCTTCAAGAATCGGCTTAACCGCTTCGTTCTCAGCATCTGCAGCTTGTACTGCACGCTCTAGGTTATCGATAACAGGTAGTAGGCCTTCAGCGAATTTGTTTAGCGCGTATTTACGTGCTTTATCCACTTCTTGCTCAGTACGACGACGCATATTCTCAACTTCAGCCTTTGCGCGAAGAACAGAATCTTGCTGCTCTTTCACTTTAGACTCACTAGAAAGCAGTGCGGCTTCTAGTTGAGCAATTTTTGATTCCTGCTCATCAGCCGCGTCTTCATTCAGTTCAGCTTCTTCAACTTTCTCAGCTTCAGCAATGATCTGATCTAGCTCTTCTTCGGTTACTTTGTTTTCTTCGTTGCTCATGATATCTCCAGAATTCGTTTTCAATGCCAGTGACAGGCGTGTTTGCGCCTCAAATTGATATAAAACACTCGCATAGACGTTCAACTTGCCTTTATTATGGGGATGAAGAATTTTGATTCAAGCCTAATTCGTTTGGAAACGTTATGAAAAAGCCATTTGAAGTCATCGCAATTATTGGTAAACCTCGAGATCAGCAAGCAATTCAGACTCATAGAGAGCTCTATCAGTGGTTAAGTACTGAGGGTTATCAAGTGTTTGTTGATGATAGGCTCTCCAGCATTTTGGACGATATCCCACAAGAACATTTTTCTAGCCTGATTGAATTGGGTAAACGTGCCGATCTCGCAATTGTTGTGGGTGGTGATGGAAATATGCTCGGTGCCGCTAGAATCTTGTCACGTTTCGACATTTCAGTGATAGGTGTTAACCGAGGTAATCTTGGTTTCCTAACCGATCTCAACCCTGAAAACTTCCAGAGCGCGCTGACTGATGTGCTTAAGGGAGAGTTCATGGAAGAAGAGCGCTTCTTACTTGAAACTGAAATTCATCGTCACGGCCAGATAAAAAGCCACAATGCAGCCCTTAATGAGGCTGTACTACACCCCGGCCAAGTCGCGCACATGATCGAGTTCGAAGTGTATATCGATGACAGCTTCGCCTTCTCACAGCGCTCTGATGGCTTGATCGTCTCAACACCGACAGGTTCTACCGCTTATTCGCTTTCTGGCGGCGGCCCTATCCTGTCATCAAGCCTAAATGCTATCTCACTAGTGCCAATGTTCCCGCACACCCTTTCAAGCCGCCCACTGGTGGTGGATGGCAAGCGTCGAATCAAGCTTATCGTATCGCCTGATAACCGCGGTACACAGGAAGTCAGCTGCGATGGCCAAATCTCGCTACCGGTTTCTCCTGGCGACGAGATCCATATTTACCAAAGCCCGAATGTGCTAAAGCTGATCCACCCTAAAGACTACAACTACTACCATGTTCTACGTAACAAACTAGGCTGGTCGAGTAAGCTGTTCTAAAAGAATAAACGCTCCAGTGGTAACCGAAAACTTGAAAGGCTGACGACATTCGTCAGCCTTTTTTATTGCCGATTAAAAGCCCACCGCCTCTACCTTTACGCCAATCCACCACATCGTCATTCCCAAGAGGGAGGAACGACTGAGTTGGGAATCTATAGCGGTTTCAGTGATCTACAGACAACCTCAATTCTGAGATCGGTCACAAAAAATTTTCACCTGTCGACTTTACTGTATAAAGAAACAGTATATACTGAGCTTATATACAGTATTGTTCAGTTATACAGGTAAATAAAAATGCTGGCTCATCTAAGTGTTAATAATTTCGCTATTGTTAAGTCTTTACAGCTAGAACTCTCTAAAGGCATGACAACAATCACCGGAGAAACTGGTGCGGGTAAATCTATCGCTATCGATGCTTTAGGCTTATGTCTTGGGGGAAGATCCGATGCAGGAATGGTTCGACAAGGTGAAGAAAAAACCGAAGTCAGTGCCGCTTTTTTACTTGAGAACAATCTGCACGCTACTCGCTGGTTAGAAGACAACGAATTGCTTGATGGCAGTGAGTGCATCCTGCGCAGAACCATCTCAAAAGAAGGTCGTTCTCGTGCATTCATCAACGGTAGTCCTGTCCCTCTTTCGCAATTGAAATCACTTGGACAACTGCTGATCAACATCCATGGTCAACACGCGCATCACCAGTTGATGAAAAGCGATTACCAAATGGCGATGCTTGATCAATACGCAGGCCACTTGAACCTGTTGAAATCGACACGTAACGCTTACCAAGCCTGGCGACAAGCCGATAACCACTTAAAAGAGTTACGTGAAAATAGCCAGCAAAACCAAGCTCAAAAACAACTTCTTGAATACCAAATCAAAGAGTTAAATGAGCTGTCTATTGGGGAGGAAGAATATGAAGACCTCGAACAAGAGCATAAGCGCCTCTCCAATAGCGGAGAATTGGCCACAACCTGTCAGCAAGCTATCGAGCTTATTTATGAAGGCGAAGAAGTTAATGCGCTTGGTATTCTGCAATCGGCCAATAACTCCCTGATTCAGTTAGCTGAGCTTGATGAAAGATTGGCTGAATTGCCGAGCTTACTGTCTGAAGCCATTATTCAGATTGAAGAGACCAATAACGAATTAAGAACCTACCTAGACAGCATTGATGTCGATCCGGGTCGTATGGCTTACGTTGAAGAGCGTTTCTCTAAAGTGATGTCGATGTCTCGTAAGCACCACGTGTTACCAGAAGAGCTTTATAAGCACCATCAAGACTTATTACAACAAGTTGAAGCGCTTGATTGCTCGGATGAAAAACTCGAAGACTTAGCAAACGAGGTAGAAAACCAATACCAATCGTTCGTTGCCAAGTCAGAGAAGCTTCATAAATCTCGAACTCGTTATGCAAAAGAGCTCAACAAACTGATCACGCAAAGCATGCACGAACTGAGCATGGAAAAAGCGCAGTTTGCCATTGAAGTGAACAACACAAACACACACCCTTCTCCATTGGGTATGGATAACGTGACCTTCATTGTTTCGACCAACCCAGGCCAACCAATGCAGCCAATTGCTAAAGTGGCCTCTGGTGGTGAGTTATCACGAATCTCACTGGCGATTCAGGTGATCACAGCGCAAAAAGTGGATACACCAAGCCTGATTTTCGATGAAGTCGATGTGGGTATCAGTGGACCAACGGCTGCGGTTGTCGGAAAAATGCTACGTAAGCTGGGCGAATCTACGCAGGTAATGTGTGTGACTCACTTACCTCAAGTTGCCGGTTGCGGTCACCAACAGCTGTTTGTTGCGAAGAACACAAAATCAGGTAAAACCGAGACTCAAATGCACACGCTTGATGAACAACAACGCGTTTCAGAGCTTGCTCGACTGCTTGGTGGCAGCCAAATTACCGAATCGACACTGGCCAATGCAAAAGAGTTATTAATCGCAGCTTAGGTTACATATTCGGCAACTTTCTGATAATTTACCGAAAATTCTTGGCAATTTTGCAACTTAATTCAAAATTGCCAGTCATAACAAGCTCAAAGCGCAAGGAGCTTTTTACTTCTTGCTGGAGCTTGTTTATTATCAGGCAGTATTTTAGCGAAGAAAGATCTCAAACTATGCGAATTAAAAAGTGGTTAGTTGCAGTTCCACTTGCACTAACAATGTTGACCGGTTGCTCTCTACTAGAGAAGTTGGTTTATCGAATTGACATCAATCAGGGTAACTATGTTGAACAAGAAGCTGTCGATCAGCTCAAGTTTGGCATGACAAAAACACAAGTTCGTTACGTTATGGGCTCACCAATGCTTATCGAAAACGGCTACCCAGATACGTGGTATTACATTTATCACCACCAAAAAGGCCATGAAGACCCTATTCAGAAAAACCTAGTCGTTAACTTTGATGCCACAGGCACTCTAGTAACGATCAACGGTGATTTTGAAGCCAGTGATGAGTTCTTCGAAAGCCTTCGCTAGCTTTCAACCAACAAAGCTTTCCAGTCAACAAAGCTCTTAGCCGATAAAGCTATCAGTCGACAAAGCTATCGGTCGACAAAGCAAGAATCGCAAAAGCCTGCTAACACGAGCAGGCTTTTTAATATCTGCTAACAAATTAGCTGCGTTGTCTAACTAACAGGCACAAAAAAGCTCGCCAATATAGCGAGCTCTCTTCTTAGTCGAATTTGTTTAGCATTACGATTTAGCCGCTGCTGCTTTCGCTTTCGCTTGCTCAGCACGCTTACGACGAATCTCTTTTGGATCGGCTAACAGTGCACGGTAGATTTCGATACGATCTTTATCACGAACCGTCGCATCTAGCTTAACGTTACGGCTGAATACGCCAACCTTGTTTTTCGCTAAGTCGATTTCTGGATACAGTTCCAAAACACCAGACTGCGCAATAATCTCTTCCACAGTCGCGTTTTTGTTCACCACCAAGGTAAACACACGCTGCTCGTGCGGAAGCGCAAACACAACCTCTACGTGGATCATATCCGATTCAATAGTCATGGCTTAATAAACCTGTTTCGCGCGTTGAGTAAAAGCACTGACCATATTGCTCGTCAGCTCATTGAAAACCTTACCAAATGCCATTTCAATCATTCGGCTAGAGAATTCAAACTCCAACTTAAGCTCAACCTTACACGCTTGCTCATCGAGCGGAGTAAAATACCAACCACCCTGCAGTTTTTTGAATGGGCCATCCACCAGCTCCATCAAGATCTCAGCACCATCTGCTAAGCGGTTCGATGTGGTAAATGTTTTGCTGATACCAGCTTTAGAGACATCAACCGAAGCCACCATAGTTGAATCTGAAGATTCGATCACACGTGAACCAGAACACCCTGGCAAAAACTCGTGATAACGAGCAACATCATTGACCAAGCTGAACATCTGGTCGGCACTAAACGACACTAATGCTGAACGAGTAACCTTTGGCATATAGACTCCTGTTAAAGACAGCGTTACATTAACACAAACTGCAATTTTAATTGTATTGGGCCAGAGCGCAAATAAAAAGGATTCCCCAACTAGGGTGCAATCCGTATAATGAGGCCATTATGGCAAAGAATAAATCAAAATCAAAAGCCGGTAGTAATACCATTGCGCTTAATAAGAAAGCTCGCCACGAATATTTCATCGATGATGAGATAGAAGCGGGGCTTGAGCTACAAGGCTGGGAAGTAAAATCCCTACGTGAAGGCAAAACCAATATCGCAGAAAGCTACGTCTACATCCGAGACGGCGAAGCATTCATCAGTGGTATGACGATCACTCCGCTCACTCAGGCGAGTACTCATATCGTGGCGAACCCAACACGTATCCGTAAACTACTTATGTCGAGAAAAGAGCTCGATAACCTTATCGGTCGTATTAACCGTGAAGGCATGACACTTGTCGCAACCGCGCTTTACTGGTCTCGCTCTTGGGCGAAGATTAAAGTTGGCGTAGCGAAAGGTAAAAAGCTGCACGATAAACGTACTGATATGAAAGAAAAAGATTGGGCGAGAGATAAAGCACGAATTATGAAGAGTAATTTGCGTTAATTTTAAGCACTTAAACGCACAGTGCTAGACAGGCAATGCTTTTCTGGTACTATGCAAATAACACTTGGGGCTGATTTAGGATTCGACAGGAATTTTGAAGTCTGAGGTGCATGCCGTGGGGCGGTTGGCCACGTTAAAAGCCGCAAAAAAATAGTCGCAAACGACGAAAACTACGCACTAGCAGCTTAATAACCTGCTCAGAGCTCTCTTACCCTAGCTTCCGCTCGTAAGACGGGGACCAATAAGAGATCAAACCCAAACTAGCTAGCGCGGATTCTCCCACCTGAGAGGAAAAGCGCGAATAACAATTCAGGTTAGCCTTTAACTAGCGTGTCGGTTCGCAGGTTGCTGGTGAAATTAAAGATCGACTAAGCATGTAGTACCAATGATGAATGATTTTTGGACGCGGGTTCAACTCCCGCCAGCTCCACCAAACGTTTGGAAAGGGCCAACTCGAAAGAGTTGGCCCTTTTTTTATGTCTCATTTGAGGATGTCTTTTTACATTAGTGAACGTACGCACTATATGATTAGATTTTGTGCATTTCCTCTAAGCCACTCTTTATGCTCTTTATAGTCGGGCATGACTCGTTCAACTTCTTTCCAGAACTGTGGCGAATGGTCATGGTGGATTAGATGACAAAGCTCATGCACCACTACGTAATCAACAACCCTGTTGGGAGCCATGACAATCACCCAGTTAAATTCTAAATCACCGTAAGGGGTACAACTGCCCCATCTACTCTTAAACTCTTTAGTACGAACAACTCCCGTTTCAACGCCCACCAACGATTCGTAACGCCTTACCTTCTCTCGAATCTTCTTATCAGCATGGCTGCTTATACCAATTCGTTAAAGCTCGGCGAATATAGTGCGTTTGTGTGGATGGGTCGGGAACGGTGACCGTAAAACGTCCATTAAGTAGTTTTGTAGGCTTTAAGTCGCCTTTTAGCACTTTTAAGCGATAATTCCGCCCTAAGTATGGCAATGACTCACCTGACACATACTCTCGCATTGTCGTAGGGCTGGTGGGGCAATGAAAGAGTGCAAACACAACAAATCATCGATGCAATCCATGATTTGCATAACATTTCATATTAATATCTATTTTTTATGCAATTAAACACCCGTGATGTATGTAAAATATCTATTACGTAAACAAATCATGAGCAGAGCACTATCAACAACGATACCCCGAAGCCCAAATTGGCTACGCCCTCTTTAAAACACTATTTACAGCAGGCTGATTGGACATTAAGTCGCTTGCTAGGATTTATTTTAAAAGCGTTAATTTACATTTTCCTCGTCAGTATGAGTATTGCAGTCATCAGTTTTGAATTACTCAATATTTTTGAATATCAAGATGGGTTCTCTGATGTATCAACCATCGAGATTATCTTTTTTATCTCATTTCTTGTGTTGCTAAAACGCTATTGGGTATATACAAAACAAACCTCACTTCGCTGGTGGCATATCATTAGCACCCCGTTTTTATGGCACGGAAAATTCATTACGGCTGCGTTACTTTGTGCCAGTACGATTGTTTTTATTGACCTATTCGAAGGTACCGAGCACTTTAAAAACCTGTTATTGCTAGAGCAAAGTTACGACCAAATCTTTTCTTTCAGCATTGTATTACTGTGCTTGTATATTGCAGTTCCAAGCCAGGATCTGATTCTAAACCCAGGCTCAGACACCCCATTAGAAACCCCATTAGAAACCCCAAATAACGACAACGATACTAAACAAGCACAAACGGACGCTGAGGTAACAAATGCTCAATAAAAAACACGCCATGCTTGCTATTGCACTAGCGATCTTACCAATGGTTTCCAATGCTAAAAAACTCTCTCTGGTCGATAGCTGTGTTGAACTTATCAATATTTATGACTCCAAAAGTTCGAAACGATTGTTAGCGGCACAAACCACATCGCTATCAGAAAGTTTACGTGCAGGATACTGCTTGGGAGTGATTGACCAATATGAAAAGTCCGAATATGGCTGCCGTTCAGATTGGTATGAGCGAGCACAGTTTATTGCACGCGAGTCATTAAAAGATAAGCCGTTGCCAGAGCGAAAACTATTGGAGCTATCGTGTGAAATCTAACGATAGCTACACCTCAACCGATAGCTACATCTCAACGCCTGATGCAATTAAGAAGCTATTCAACATAAAGCTAGCCGAACATAAATCATTCAAAGATTTGGTGTACCCACTAGTAAGAAGCAAAGGTTTCTTTGAGGTAAAAAAAGAGCCTATGGCGCTGGGCTCAACAAAGAACAACTTGCTCATTGCAAGTAATAGCCTAACCAAACTCCATAATGCCGTCTTGCTACAAGGGTTCTTTGCTGATAGTAAACGAGTCAAAGAGATCTTTTCTCATTCAAAAAAACGCATAGAAGCAGCGGACTTTTTAGAAACAGTCGTCATGGGTAGACAATCTATTCTCGCAGTTGGCATTCAAACGACTGCGCTGTCAGAACTGATCGTAAAATTAAAATCAGAACACATCGACCTGAGTAAAGAAAAATTACCAAACCCTTTTCAAGAGTTACCGCAACTTTCTCTCAATGGTGTAACCAGTGTAATGCAGGCTCTATTGGCTCAAAGCGCCCTGCTGACACAAGGTGAATCAATGATCATGCACTTTTTCAATCAGGATATAGAAAAAGCCTACCTTGCAGCATGCTCTCTAGGAAATACAACTCCTGCGCTGGCTCAATACCAAACCCTTATCAAGCAGAAATACCTCGAAGCCGTCGAGTTCGATGACCTATTAAATAATTTATTAAATTAGTTGTTGCGAGTGCAGTGCACTCAATCATTCTTGCTATCAGTTCATCAGGGAGAGCAAGAATGACTTCAACTAAACAGCTTATTGATACATTCCAATCTCAACTCCCTCCATGCTATGCAGAGCGAGCTTTCAGTATTGAAGCCCAACTCCGAGCTGGAGCTTTATACCCAAATTTAGGGGGTAAGAAGATCCGCTCTTGTCCGACCTATATTAGGTTTAAGTTGGGTAGAGGGTTCCGGTTTGTTTGGCGTGTTGCTCCTGATGGGCTTTATCCCAAAGCAATCACAACTAGGCAAGGATTTGAGCGAATCATTAAACAAATCCGCAAGGCTAGTTATTAAACAAGGAAATTGACAATGGCTAAGAAAATCACACCAGCAGACAATGCAGCAAACATCCCTAATGCCAACAAGGGAACAAGCGGCACTAACCGTCAGTATGATCAGAACAAAGGCAACCGCGGTAAACAACTAAACCCTAATCAACAAGGGAAGAAATAATATGCCAAACTCAAGTGATATGTCTCAAGACGAGCTCGATGTATGGTCAGATATCAACAACCCAAACAACGATGCTGATATGGATGATTGGTCTGATGCACATAACCCAAATAATGATGATTATTTAGGTGATGACTAAGTAATAAGCGGCTCTCTAAGGAGCCGCTTTTTTTAACTTGTTCACAAGGCATTGATGGTTAGCCGTTTAGGCTCTCAATAAAAAACCACACATCCCGTTGCTGAAATGTGTGGCTGTTTAAACTGTTCTAGAACGAACTTAAAGAAGTTTAGGTGTTAATCCATATCACCCAACAAGTAATCTTCATCGCTACTCACTACCGCGCCGTGCTTCAAGAAGTTCTTACCTAGGATCATGCTGTATTCAAAGCGAGAGCGATCTTGAAGGTTTACCCTCACCTCTTTCTCTAAGTCTCCGAGCTTAACCTTCATTTCTACTACAGGGCGAATGTTCACCTTCTCGCCTTTCTTGGCTTTAATGCGCATTACATCAATCACTGGCTTGGTGAAATCTTTCTTATCGCCTTGGTTGTTTTGATAGGTAAAACTCACCATGTCTTGGCCATCTTTCTTAAATCGTTTGATGTTGACTGCATTCATTGAGCTCACATCCGCGCCCGTGTCGAGCTTGGCCGGGAACTTCATGCCGTTCACTTCAACCACTTCAATGTGCCCAACTTTAAACAAAGGCTCAGCTTTCAAAAGATAGTCAGAGCGAGTGTTCACATACACACCGTCTTTTGCCATCTTCTTGCCTAAAATAAAGTACGCTTCTTTCTCATTCGTATTGAGTACATCGATGGCAAATTCTTGCGTACGAACGTTTCCAGAGACCGCAAACTCACCACTCACAACCGGACGAGTATCATCACCGACTTTAAGCTTCTTAATAATTGGCTTGGTCACCTTCTGCTTCTCACCGTTTACATCCGTAAGGTAAAATTCAACGGAGGCATCTTTGCCTTTACCTGTCATTTCAAAACTGTCGACCTTCAACAAAGGCGTGTTGACAGTGAATGAGGCAACGGCCTTTAGAGGGAAGTCATCAAGGGTGATGTCCTCTTCTGGAGAAATAACCAAAGGTTCACTCTTTTTAGCAACATCACTAAAGCTCTCTGAACCTTCAGAAAGAATATTTTCTGCATTGGTATCAATCATGAAGAGTTCACTGGCGGTACTGGTACCAAATCTCAACTGCGACTCACTACTCGAGCGCTCACGTAGGTACACCAGAACGTCTTTAGTTGTGTTTTCATCGAGTTGAACCGGCACATACACCAAAGGCCTTTTCTTACCACTCACGCTTAACATGCGAACTAATGGCAGTGTCATCTCTTTCTGCTTGCCATCGTTGTCGAACATATCAAACGTCACTTCACTGTTCTTCTTATCTACATCGATGTCTTTTGCATGAAGGATGCTGTAGCGATTTTTTAATGAGAAGGTCGCGTTCATCGCCATTCCAGAGATAGACACCACCTCTTTTCGGCCAACAACGGTCGCGTTTTCCTGCTCTTGCAAGTAGTCATAGCCCGCAAACACTAAAGCGTTGTCAGCAAGGAAGGTTTTGCCGATCAATACTGGCGCAGAGAAGTGGCTTCTGTCGGTCAGGTTAACATCGGTTTTTAGCTCTTGGTCTGCAATGGTGAGCGACATTTTTACGGTAGGACGAAGTAAAGGTGTGCTGCTGGTGCGGCTTCGTATCATGCTGACACGCTCTAAAGGCGCTTCGATTAATACCATATCTCCCGTACGTGGGTTTTGAACCTTAAAAGACACCACAGCTTCATATTTCGCAAAGGTACTGCCATCCCAATCATCGTAATCAACATCGGAATTATTCAACAAGTCTTCGGTTAACGCCGCCATCAACTCTTTGTCTTTAAGATTCTTGTAATCGGCATTCGTGCTCTTCACATGAATGTCTTCCGCATGCATAGAAGTGGTTTCTGCACCGGTATCAATTTTACCAATGAAAGGAACGTCTTTAAGCCCTTGAACGCTAGAGAGGTACACATTCTCTGTACGGCCTAATACCGCCTTACCATCGAGTTCGTAAGTCGGGTTTTGAGTGGTAGGTGAAGTATCAGTAGCCAAAGTATATTGTGAAAAAAGTAGAGTGCTTAAAAGAGTTAGAGCCAAAGGTATCTTTTTCATTAGTTGGTCCGTTGTGATCAGTTCACTAATAATACTGGCGATTCGGTAAAGAGTTCCCCCACCAGTAATGGTTCTCACAAAACGTTAACGCTATGAGTTTTTCAATGACAAACCGATGACTTTGCGCTGCATTCGCTTATCGATTATTGACTAATGGATACCCAATAACCTTTTCAATGCTCGGTGTTCTATTGGAGAAATGAATACAAAAAAGGCCAACGACGAGCGCTGACCTTAGCTATTCAAAACACACCTGAAGCGAGTTTAACTTGCTAAAACACAAACGGTTCTAGATAAACATAGCACTAAAAAGTCCCGACTGTTTTCTTTGCACAGATAGCCCGAGCTTTTTCTGCGTCCTCACCTTTATTTTTGAGATAGCACTGTCGATAAGATTCGACGTAACGCTCAAATAACACCTTGGCTTCAGGTTTTGGTTTAAAGAGCAGTTGATTGACGAACTTTCTTGAGCCGACCTCAAAATGTTGAGTATCGATGGGGCTATTCCAATCCCCTCCCCAGATCATAAATCCGTGATGGGCAAACAGCGCCACTACATCTTCTGCCATGCCGCTGCGTTCTATTTCATCACGCGCACGAAAGCGAGTACGGTTCACATAACTTGTCGCAGATTGTGAAGGCTTTACCGTTATTTTTCCGTTGCTATCGAACTCTAAGAAAGGGTTTTGAACTGGGTTGATGTCGATTGCCACACCATAGGCATGCTTCGACCAACCTCCTCCGCCTGTAATAGGACGAGCGTTAAACGCACTGCTGTTGTTCGCGTCCATTGAGGCGTTATCGTCACCTCTGAATTCACGCATTAAGCGAGCAGAATGAAGAGGGAAATTGCGCTGTTTAAGCTCTGAAAAGATTTGTTCAACAGCAGGCGCAATAACATCAAGCACGATCATATTGCCCTGTTGCATTTCCCCTTTGAAATTAATGAAATCGAAATCCACCTTAGATAGTCGCTCACAACCAACAGGCGCGCCACTACTCAAGACATTGTTCTTTTTCATCGTGTCGCATTGCCATTGAGATATAGGGGCAACTTGGGCATAAGTCGCAGCACTGAGCACAATGGCCAGCCAGCCGACAATAAAACGTTTCATATCAAAGACTCAAAAATAGTAAGAGTGAAAAGTAGCAGAAGTTGGAAAATAGCATATTAAGCCAAGTTGAGCGCACGCTTTGTTAGCGCGCTTTACTCCAATAGACAATCTCTCGAACTCGTCCGTTCTGGTCGACATCCGCTTCTCCACCAACATCAGAAAGTTCAGGTAAGGTCGATAATTGCGGAGCGTAATAGGCGATCAACATCAGTACAAAAGCATCGTAAATATCATCTATCGCGACGTCTTTACGCTTGGTATTTGAAATGGCCAACGACAAGCCGTCACACCATTGAGAGGCGAGTTGCTGAATAATAGAAAGCCGTTCCTCTTTACCTTCTTGCGTTCGTTTTGAAAAGGTCAGCGGTTCGCCTTTCAAAGCTGCAAACACCACCTCAGGATGTGATTCCCTGATAGAAAGATTAGGATGAATTTCAATGAGCTCATCAAGCTCACGGATCTTGGGCACAATTCCCCAAGTCTGTTTAGAAAACTTCTTATCAAGCTGCTCCACATTAGCATCACACGCTGCGATGTAATCGGTTTGGTAAACCGCCTCACGACACGGAACAGGAAAAACGGAAGAGCCACGCTTGTTGGTTAGAAAGCGCCTTGCTGCTTTATCGCATAACCTATCTGGAGTGAGCGAGTCACTAAAGCCAATCGGCATATCGATTAACATCGTCGAACCTGCAAATTCATCAACCAACTCATCGAGGGTGTTTACCACTTTAAACGTAGGTATCTCATTGCCAGAGACAATCCAAGCGATCCAACCCGCCTTGCAGCCATCAATTCCGATGTATTTCATTATGTTCTCGATGATTATTTTGTTGAGGGTTATTTGGGATAACTAGCCCACTTAATGATCAGTGCCACTCACTAATCAGCAGTCTGCTTTTTACACCACGTACCTGCAAGCCCATTGCATCGAACACCTCTTCAAAGTCTCGACACTTCGCAGGGATGTTAGGTAACGAAAGAGCGGCTTCTGAAAAGAATTGTTGTTCAAAATGAGCCGAATCGTTCCAAGCGAGTTGCCACCACTCTAGAATCCGCGACTTAGACGAGCGTAGCTTTTCAGCCGTAGGAACTTTGTCACTTTTACTTAAGTTCTCTTTGCTTGTAGTAGGAAAGAGGTTCCACTTATCGTTGTTTGGCCAGTAAGCGAAAGGCAAACAGTGATCAACGTGATACTCATTTTTTAATGATTTTCCACTCCATACGCTAACAATGTCGGCACGATCATATCTAAGTTGCTCGACACGTTTACGCACATCGCGAGTATCATGGTTTTGATCGATCCATACCAAGCAGTCGTGATAAGTCTGTAGTGAGATACTTCGCTGTCGGTTCAACTCGAAACGCTGCATCTCCATGACCCATTGATTCACCACCAGTGGTTCAATCCAAGAGTGGTAGATTCTAAAGCACTCCCATAAGCTTTCATCGAGAGTGAAATAACCAAAGCTTTCTAAGAACTCACTATCAATGACCAGTGATTCTCGGCTCTTCCGTCGTTTGTGAGGTGGGTATATATCGAATAGTCGGTTGTCTTTCGAGCCTTGATAAATGAAAGTCACAGGTCCTGATTTAATGGTGCTGATCGTTTGTGAAAATAGCTTTTGTAGAGCCTTAGCTTCATCGCCGAGAAACATAGCGCCTATCGCTAGATCATCAGCACTTAAGTGTTTGAGTTTATTCCACCCATCCTCTTTTACAAACCCAAGTCCTTTCATTGTGTTGCTATTTTGCTGAATCCCGACGCCTTCTATGTCGATATCAATCAAACGCTTAAACTGCCTTACCCAATACAGAGCGACCAAGCCCACTGGTAGAGAAATTTTCCCATCAGTTCGATCAATCACAGCGCCTGAATGAGCATCCGCAATTCGCAGTAACGTTCTCAACAAAGCCAACTTGTATGTGGCCGACTTGTTGTCATTCACAATAATGTGGCGCACCTTGTTCAAATCACCGGAGCCATCGTCTGGCAATGTCATCACCACGGTTTGCCACCACACTTCACTGCGGTTCAATGTATCTTGGCTATCATCAACATGACGAACCAACAAGGCGCTGTTTTTTGATAAACGCTCGAGCTCTTCAATCGAGACTTCATAACCTTGTCGACTGTCTTGAAACTCCCCATGACGCAGAGTGATCACCAACTTGCCATTTGGAGCCAGCAAGTTAGACAACTTTCTAAATGCACGCTCTCGATGAGACGAGGCTAAGTGCATCCATACTGCGCTCACCAATATCAAGTCAAAACGCATTCCGAGGTTTTCAGTGCGGCCAAGCGAGGGAAGTGAATCATCAATCCAGGTAACACTTGGGCTTGTATATTTAGAGCCTTGTTCGCGTAATAAAGCACTTGGTTCTATCGCAATAACATCAGCTCCGGCTTTGTGCATCCATAGCGCATCACGACCACTTCCTGCACCAACATCTAGTACTTTATCGCCCTCTAAAGGCCAATAAGCTTGCCAGCTTTTATGCACCGTCTCGAACGTCACTGAGTTGTACTGTTCACAAAGTGTGTGAGCATTTTTATCGTAAAAAGGAATCGATGAGGACATATGCGCTATTGGGGTAAGGAGTCTATCTCAATAGTAATGGGGAGCTAAGGCGATTGCTAGCAGCTCATGTAAGTTCAGCCACACCAATCAATATTTATCGTTAGTGACTGTTTTATATCAATATCCACCTAATGAGCTCATCAGGCGAGTCACATCACGAATCAGTTTCGTCAGCAAAACAAAAATAAACAAGGTGCAAGCTGACGCGCGAACAGGGATAATTGTTTTGATAATTAAACCAACCTCAAACCCCCAGCCGATAAAGACTAATGACCACATATTCGTATATAGACATCCCATTTAACCTGCGCCACACCTGTTGGTTTTGTGGTGAACCTTCCAATGATGTTGTTGAATTCCCTAAGATTGCTCAGGCTATTGCCAAGATAGACTATTCACCGATTGCACTGCCTGCTTGCAAGGAGTGCGCGAGTGTTAGGTATGCAAAGGATCTAACCTCAATTTGGGCTGTGCGCGATCAGATAAAACACGCACTCATCGATAAGTACGCAAAGCACCTAGGCATAGGTGAGAACTGGACGGAACAAGAGCTTATTGATTCTGACTTTTCAGGTTCGACACTTGGCGGGTTTGGGCGCAGTGCTTGGAAGATGTATCAAATCGCCAAACAGCGAATCGACTATAAAGGTTGGCCTTTATCGGTTGATGACATTGTAATCGAGGTCTACGACGAAACCAGTGGCTTTGAATTCGACGGTACTCGTTATGCTTCAATCAATTCGTGTATCGATTATTTCACTAAGGCTGCGGGCGTAGACAAAGAGCTGCTATCGCAACTTGTCGACATCGTTTCAACAGACCGTTTTAGCTACGCGCTTCGAATCGCCAAGCTGAACAAGAATGTCTCTAATACCAAACGCTCAGAGATCGTCGAAGAGGTGTTACAGCAAGAGTCTGAGCAAGAAGAGATACAGCTTGAACAAGCCAATTCACTGTTCAACCCAAATGTCGAAGAGGTGAGTATTTCAGGCTCAATAGCGCCTGTATTTGCCATTCAATGGGCAATGATGAATAACGTTAAAGATTTAGCTCACCTTTGTGCGCTCGAGGATGATTATTTTGACTATTTCGAGCATCTTGGTGGCCCTGCGGCTTTCATGTCTTATAACGGCCTACAACTCTATTTAGAGTCGCGTCAAGATCCTGAATGGATAGAAAAGTCGGATCCAAATAAACAGTATTGGTGAACATGCCTACCTACTGGTGAACACGTGTAAGCTCGATGATCGTGTCAAACACCCATTGTTAGTCCTTGTTTTATATAAAGATCTAAAAACAGAACCCTATAACAGTTAATTGTTGCAATTCGGTTAAATAGAGTAAAAACTTCAAGCATCTAAAACTATTTAATCACTGCCATCTTGCGGTGAGTAAGGAGTGAATTGTGCTTGCTGTTCTTCGTATTATTTTGGCTACGGTGTTTATTATTTTCACCACCCTCTGTGCTTTTGTTTACTGCTTGTTTAGCCCCAAGAACCCCAAGCATGTGTACGTTTTCTGTCGTTGGTTCAACCAGCTACAAAAGATCGTCGGTGTAAAACTGATGCAGCGCGGCCTAGACAATGCGCCGACATCAGAAAAAAGCGTCTACATCTCTAACCACCAAAGCATATTAGACTTTGTGACCGACCCAGGAATGCTAAGACCTCGCACTGTTTCATTGGGCAAGCGCGATTTGTTGTATGTCCCTTTCTTTGGTCTGCTGTATTGGATCACCGGTAACATCATGATTAACCGCGAAGATAAATCCAAAGCACGCGATACCATCAAGCAAGTGGCAGAAGCCATTCATCAGCGAGATCTGTCTGTTTGGGTTTACCCTGAAGGAACGCGCAGTAAAGGGCGTGGACTACTGCCATTCAAAACGGGCGCTTTTCGAATGGCGATTGAAGCTGGCGTGCCTATCACCCCGATGTGTACCAGCACCACACACAATAAGATTGACCTCAACCGAGTTAATAATGGCGTTGTGATCACCGAGATGCTTGAACCTATCGATGTGACTGGCTACAAGATCAGCGACGCTAGAGAACTGGCCAATCGCTGTCACGCAATCATGGCTGAAAAAATAGCAGAGCTTGATGCCGAAGTGGCTCGTATAGAGGCTCAACAAAATCCAGAGCTGGATTCAGACCGTTCTTCTACGCGCTAACAAGGTAGTCACAGAAGGAACAAGAGCTAACTCGCAACGAATACACTGAGTCATCGCTCAATTACTTTAAAAGACACTCAACGATCGCAACTCTCATTGTTCTTGTTTTACATGCCGGCGCTTATCCGCAAAATAAAAACAGGCGTTAATGGCTTTAAAGAGCAATGGGAGTAAACGATGGAAGTGATTCACCATGGCGGAAAACATACTGTCACCGGATCTTGTCACGAACTAAGAGATTCAGGCCAAGCGGTGCTCATCGACTGTGGCCTTTTTCAAGGTTCAGATCTTCAAGGCAAAAAGATTCAAGGTTCGGACACCCGCCCTCTTGAGATTGAATTTGAAACTTCCCACCTCAACGCTCTGCTGCTGACCCATACCCACATTGATCATATTGGCCGATTACCTTGGTTACTCGCCAGTGGATTTAACCAGCCAATTTATTGCACGCAAGCCACCGCCGAACTCGCTCCTTTAATGATTGAGGATGGGTTAAAACTACAAGGGCTCAGCAATAAACAATCGAAGCTGATACTCAAAAAGATTCATTCGTTGATAGCTCCCAAGCCCTACGGGGAATGGTTTCCCATCACGTCCACACAGCAAAACAACGGAAAGGGTCATCACAGGCTAAATACTCTGTATGCCCGTTTTCAACCTGCAGGGCATATCTTAGGTTCGGCCTATATAGAGATTAAGTTACCAAGCCAAGAGGTCGTAGTCTTCTCTGGCGACCTGGGCCCAACTAACACACCACTGCTGCCCGATCCTCTGCCACCACAACAAGCCGATTACCTATTTATCGAATCAACTTACGGCACCAGTACACATGATGATATTGCTACGCGATCTGAGCGTCTCAAGGCAATTATTGATCGTTCACTACTTGATGGTGGCGTTATTTTAATTCCGGCTTTTAGCATCGGCAGAACACAAGAACTGCTGTTTGATATCGAAAATCTGATCTTTGAGCATCAACTCAGCAGCGATATTCCTATTATTCTCGACTCACCTATGGCTCAGAAAGTGACGCGTTCATACCGACGCTTTAAAGAGTTGTGGGGGCAAGAAGCAAAGCAACGTCTTGAACTGAAACGTCACCCACTCGCTTTTGAACAATGCATTACTGTTGATGGGCATAGAATGCACAAGAAAATCGTTAATCGCCTTAAGTCGACAGGTGAACCCGCAATTGTGGTTGCAGCTTCTGGGATGTGTCAGGGCGGCAGGATCATGAACTACTTATCGGCTTTGCTTCCAGATAAACGCACCGATGTCATTTTAGCGGGCTATCAAGCACACGGAACGCTCGGGCGTGAGTTGCAACAAGGTAAAACACAGGTTTTTATTGATAACAAAGACGTTGAGGTTAATGCTCAAATTCATGGCATGTCTGGCTACTCAGCTCATGCCGATAAAGAAGATCTCTACCGATTCATAGAAGGCATCGCGACTCCACCGAAAGAGGTGCATTTGATTCACGGTGAGCCAAATACTCAGTCTGAATTCGCTCAAGAACTAAAGGAGCGAGGGTTTGTGGTTGTTTGAAACACGCATCAAACTAGCCACTTTCACTCAGTAAACATGAAGTCCTCAACTATCGAACCTTCAAAAAACACAGTTTCTTATACCTGCGAGATCACTCGATGCAGGTGATATATTCCAATCAAATCCATCTCACCACTCATATATCAGCCGTTCATGCTAAGCGATTTTAACCGCTGTTTTTCTCGATTTTGTCTCTTCTGCATGGCTCAAATTTCCATTTTTGTATTAATCACTATTTATTCACTCTGCAAAACGCCAACAAATACACACAATTGCATATAAAGTTAAATGGAACGATTATCGAATTAGAACTAAGCGTTAACAAACCCCCTCTGTAACTTGCTTTATGTCACAGTAATCCTAATGCGCAGTTAAATAATTTAACACTTGGGTTACAAGTGAAGTATTGTGTTGTTCGAAAAACAATCATAAGTAAAACTAACAGGGAAAATACTCATGCAGTCATTCGTTGATTTTTTGAATGGAATAATCTGGAGCCCAGTACTTATCTACCTATGTTTAGGTGCAGGTTTGTTCTACTCCATCATGACTCGATTTGTTCAAATCCGTCACTTCTTTGAAATGTGGCGCTTGCTACTATCAGGTAAAAGCTCTGCAAAAGGCATCTCGTCTTTCCAAGCTCTTGCCGTTTCGCTATCTGGCCGTGTAGGTACAGGTAACATTGCTGGTGTTGCTGCCGCTATCGGTTTCGGTGGCCCGGGTGCAGTATTCTGGATGTGGGTTGTAGCCTTCTTTGGCGCCGCGACTGCTTACGCAGAATCTACGCTAGCGCAAATCTACAAAGAAGAAGACGAAGGCCAGTTCCGTGGCGGTCCGGCTTACTACATTGAAAAAGCAATGGGCCAGAAGTGGTACGCATGGATCTTCGCTATCTCGACTATTTTTGCATGTGGTATTTTGCTTCCAGGTGTTCAGTCAAACAGTATTGGTAATGCTGTAGAAGCTGCATTTGGCTCAGGCGACATGATTGAAACAGCTATCGGTACATTCAGTTTCGCTAAAATTTTCACTGGTACTGTTGTTGCTATCATCCTTGCTTTCATCATCTTTGGTGGTGTTAAACGTATTGCGAACTTCACACAAATTGTTGTTCCATTCATGGCATTGGCTTACATCATTATCGCGTTCGTTATCATCTTGCTAAACATCGGCCAAGTGCCAGCTGTTTTCGGAATGATTCTTGGTGATGCATTCACACCTATGGCGGGCTTTGGTGCTGCAATTGGCTGGGGTGTTAAGCGTGGTGTTTACTCAAACGAAGCGGGTCAAGGTACAGGTCCTCACGCGGCAGCAGCGGCAAATGTCGATCACCCAGCTCAGCAAGGTTTGGTACAAGCGTTCTCTATCTACATCGATACTCTTCTAGTATGTTCTGCTACAGCGTTCATGATCATCATCACTGGTGCTTACAACGTTCACGGCGGCGCTGAAGGTGTGTTCCTTGTTCAGAACCTAGCAGCAAACATTGGTGCGAATGGTCCTGTATTTACACAGCTTGCTATTGAAAGTGCACTACCAGGCATTGGTAAGCCATTCATCGCATTTGCTCTGTTCTTCTTCGCATTTACAACGATTCTTGCTTACTACTACATCGCAGAAACGAATATTGCTTACCTACGTCGTACCATCAAGATCCCTGGCATGATGTTCGTACTTAAGCTTGTTCTTATCACTGCGGTTTTCTATGGCACAGTCAAAACAGCTAACCTTGCATGGGCAATGGGTGATGTTGGTGTTGGCTTGATGGCATGGTTAAACATCGTTGGTATTCTGATCATCTTCTTCATGTCTAAGCCTGCGCTTAAAGCGCTAGCAGACTACGAAGAACAGCAGAAACAAGGCGTAACTGAGTACACATTCAACCCTGTAAAACTAGGCATTAAAGGTGCTACTTACTGGGAAGAGAAGTACAAGCGTAAAACAGGCAAGTCTCCTGAAGCAGAAGCTGCAGACACTAAACCTGTAGAGCAACCTTCAGCTTAAGCTTTCCTTAGCAAATAGATCGCTTTAACAAATAGCGCTATTAATAACGCATAAAAAAGGGGTTAGCCATTTCAGCTAACCCCTTTTGTTTTATTCATAACCAATAAACGGCTTATAACAAACTAACTGTTCCCAAGTTAGAGCATTAAGCAGCGATTTCTTGTGTTGCCATTTGAGGTGCTTTCTTCTCACCAACAGGCAGTACTGTGCGGCCGTATTCGTTGTTGATTACTTGTGCCATTGCAAAGTAGATAGCTGAAGCGCCACAGAAGATACCTTCAAAACCAGCGATAGTGCCGATCAAAGAGCTGCCCGTGAAATTATGAGCTGCAAGTAGGAAGAACAAGATAGTTAGTGAACCGAATACTACCTGCTTCGCTACTGGGTAGCATAGAGAACCGATGAACATGAAGCCTGTGAAGATGCCCCATAATAGTAGATACCAACCCATGAATGCTGCAGGGCTTGCTGGTAGACCCATGTAAGGCATTACAATCAAACCAACCAAAGACAACCAGAACAGACCGTAAGAAGTAAATGCAGTTGTACCGAACGTGTCACCACGTTTGAAACACATTGTGCCCACGATAACTTGGCTCAAACCACCGTAAAAAATACCCATCGCAAGGATCATTGAATCCATTGGGAAGAAACCTGCGTTGTGGATATTAAGAAGAATAGTGGTCATACCGAAACCCATTAAGCCTAGTGGCGCTGGGTTAGCTAGTTTGGTCGACATTGCGAATTTACCTTATTAAAGTGGTTGATTAAAAAAAATCGATAAAATTTGTAAGAAAATTTTAATCTATAAACCGCCATAAAGGATAATCCAGTTATCGAAAACTAAGATTGTGTAAATGATCCTATGGAAAATTAGTTTCATAACGACGCTAATTAATTCATAGAAACTATAAGTAAGCAGATTCCCTATCACGCTATAAAAAAGATGCGAGTAACGAGATACGAAAAGAGTCTTTAGATTTGAGTAAGCGCCCCCTTAATAGCAAACGTAGGCAACAGAGGACGAGCTCTTCGTTACTCGTATCCCGTATCTACTCACTCAGTCGTCATTCCAGAATCGAGGGACGAAATGTCTGGAATCTCCTTAAGCAAAAACACCGATGATAAACGCAAGAGATTCCCTATCGCGTTCGTTCCTCACTGTAGGGAATGACGAGGTTTGGCCTAGAGATGCGGGTAACGAGATACGAAGAGCGTATTGAGATTGAGTAAGCGTGAAACTAAATAGCAAACACGAGTAATAATAGGGCGAGCTTTTCGTTACCCGTTTACTCGCATCCCGTATCTATTCATTGAATCGTCATTTCAGAATCGAGGAACGAGATATCAGGAATCTCGCCCTCTCCTGTAATCTTAAATTACGCTTGTTGTGGTTTAGATTCAGACACTGGAGATTGAACTTCTGAAGAAGCGTTTTTACTCGCATCTCGTTTAGCTAACAGAGTCACAAGGATAAGCTGAGCAACAAGAGCGCCTAACACAACCAATGCACTTCCTGTAAAGCCTGCCACTACAAAACTAATCAGAGCAATCGAACCGTTCATCAACGCATAAGGAAGCTGTGTCTTAAAGTGTTCAAACTGGTCACACCCTGCCCCGGTTGAAGAAAGAATCGTTGTTTCAGAGATCGGTGAGCAATGGTCACCAAACAAACCACCAGACAACACAGCGCCAATTGCGACGAGTAGCGGTGCATCAATCGCAATCGCGGTTGGAATAACCAATGGCATCATTATCGCGAAGGTTCCCCACGACGATCCCGTTGCGAATGAAATAATCGCCGACAACAAAAAAGCGACCGCTGGTACTAACCAGTATGGAAACCACTTTGCGCTTGTTCAGCAATATAAGCCGCTGCACCCAACTCTTTACCAACGGTGCTTAATGCCCAAGCCAATACCAAGATGATCGCGACTGGCATCATGTTTCCCATACCTTTTAAGTACACAGAAACACCATCTGAAAGCTTTCTTACACCGTAGTAAGCCATTAGCGAGATTAAGGTAATCGCCGCAAAGAAGTAAGCCGATGATAAAGCAGCTCTGAACGATGAACCCGCGACCTTTTGGAATGGGAAGCCTTGAGGAACTAACATCGCACACAACACCACCAGCATCACTAACAATGGTGCCCAGACAAAAGATGCCTTTGCATTTTTATGCGAGAACGGATTTAGTGATTCGTTATTCACGCCAGAGTTAATTCCCGCTTGGCAATCACGCTCAGCTTTTGCCATTGGCCCAAAATCTAAACCTTTAACGGACACTAACGGGACGATGAAAATCGCTAGGAATGCGTAGAACTGAAAAGGAATTGCACCGATGAAAGCATCCCAATCAGACATGTTGACATTCAACGCCGTGAACTCTTTTTGAATTAGACTCATGATGTAAACGCCCCACCCAATGAAAGGGATAAGAATAGCAACAGGCGACGAGGTTGAGTCGATGATGAATGCTAGCTTCTGTCTTGAGAGTTTTAGTTTATCGAAAAGAGGACGAAAAACAGGGCCAACAATTAAAGGGGTGCCTAAGTCTGAGAAAAATATCACGATTCCACCCAACCATGCTGAAATTTGAGCTTGGCATTTGTTGCTTACCCATTGAGTAACACGTTTTGCAAACGCAACACCACCACCCGACTTCTCCATCAGAGCAACAAAGCCACCGATGAACACCAACAGCATGATCACACCTGCGTTATAGCTGTCGGTAAGTTGAGGGACTAAGTAACCTTTCACCATGGTACCAAACGTATCAAGCGGGTTAAGTTCGCTAAACATACCAGTGAGCATTGCCACACCACTCAGCACGCCTGCAAATAAGCCTATCACCACATTCCTTGTCGCCAACGACAACACTAAAGTAATCACAATGGGGATGAGTGACGTGATATCTGTCTGTTCCATAGGTACACCTTAACCCTAAAATAAAAGGAATAAATATAAATTAAATTTGAATATAAATTCACAACTACCATTTGTACAGAACTTTATCCTCTAACTGGATAATTAGTCTTTGAATGCGCTTCAACATAGCCAAATAGACCAATAGCCCTCCTTAGATAGCCAAGTTCGAAACGAAAAAAAGCCGAAAGTAGAAACTTTCGGCTTTTGATTATTTATATCATTATGGTCGTACTACTGAACTCGTCGGTTAGACCGCTTTTCAGTATTCAAACGATCAATTACAGCTAATTTCATCCCAGAACCAATTCGACTGAACAGGGCTTTCCCATACACCTGGGCCGTTTTTAGCCACGAAACACTTGCCGTTATGCGTCACTTTATCACCGTTACTCACTTGGCTAACGCCCGCTTGCCATGTGATAAACACCGATGGGTCAACGACGACAGGCGGCTCGGTAACAGGTGGTTCAACTGGTGTTGGGTCAACCGGATCAGGATCGACAGGTGCAGGGTCAACTGGCGATGGATCTGTCACGGGTGGAGTTGGCTCTCCAGCAACCAATTTCCAAGGGCCGCCATTGGCAGGGTCATCCCCTTGTGTCCACCATTTCGCTTCGTAGGTTGCACCATTGTGAGTAACTTGGTCGCCAGCGTTGTAAACCTTGGTCGCACTCCAACCGTTACCACCGGGATCAGTACCAGGATCTACCGGATCCAGCTTATCGACCACTTTCACTTCAGGCCAACTCGCATGAGAACCATAAAAGTTGGTCACACACTTCTCGTAATCGCCAGCCACCAGCGCAGAATAAGCGGTTTGGAAGCCCACAAGCTCACATTCAAATGAGTAGCCTTCTGGGCGGTCTGCGTAGTATTTCCAGTTGCCATCCCAGTTGGTGTACAACACATCGGTCGCGCCGTTGAGATTCAAGCTTCCGTAAGGCGTTTGCTGCCAACAAATATTGGCTTCATCCGCTTCTACCGGAATTTGATAGTGCGCCGCTAGCCCTTCCCAGTAACGAATACGGTTAACGGGTTGGCCTTTATCTTTGTTCTGCTCACCACATTCAATACCACCATTAATCACGTTGATTGTGGTACCAAAGCCATAACCAATACCTGCACCCAACTCGCGTTGAGAGGGAGTCCAAGTACGGTCAATCACGTGCAGCATGGCTGGTTTAGGAGCTTGAGGCGTAAGGAAGAACCAGATAGCAGAAGCCAAGTTCAACCAAGAATCAGCAACCAAGCCTGGATTATTCAATAGAACCGTCGCATCACCATCAAACATCACTTCCGAGAACGCGCCGTAGTTAAAATGGTAAGAAAGCTGTTTAGCACCACGTCCGAAGTAACCCTGCCCCGCGGCACATGGCCAACGTGCATTCTGCCAATCGTTCTGACCACAACCCGTGGTATAACCTTCTTGGCCTTCAGACCAACCCATTTCACGAACATGCACCAGCGCTTGCTGCCACTCTTCTAGAGCTAATGGGTTATCAGAGGTGTTGTCTATCGCGATATGACCGCCCGTCTCTTGCGAGAAATGAGCAAAGGCCGTAATGATGGACTTTTTACAAATGGCGTCGGAGTCACGGCCGTCGGTGTACTCTCCACAGAAGGCTGGGAACTTGCCAATCGCACGTAAGAAGCGAGTGTAAGTATATTCTGACGCTGCCATCTGAGTGAGGAAACCCCATTCAGATTGGGGGAAAACACGCTCGACTCGTTTCACGTTTTCAGGATTCGAGGCTAAGCCCGGTTCTATCGCTTCAACAATACTATTGGGACGAGTCTGTAATGCTTGTGACCAGATCGCATACATAGGATCGGATGTTTTCGCTTGTTCAGCAGCTTGTAGGGCCGACTTTTCAACAAGGTAACCATTCGGGTTTTGCGGATCAGGTTGGATGTTCAAAGACGCATGACTTTGCGCTGCCAATGTGCAGCCGAGCACTGTCGCCAAATATTTGATTTTTAACATGATGGATTCTCTTATCTGTCCTTAATAAGTCCATCAAAGAGTATGCTTCACATGTGAAATGGCCTAGCTGTAGCGGTGTGAATTTATAAAAAGTGCGAGTGATCTTTTTGATATATAGCTCAACACAACAAAGCGTCTCATGGTTTCTTGAGCTGATATCTAGTTTCCAACTGATTTGGTGTTTAGTTGTCAGCTATAAGCTTTTAATACCCTGAGTCAGAAATAAAAAAGCCCCGAACTGAGTTCGAGGCTTTTAATAACTAAGTCAAATCATGGCTAAGTCAAATAATAGCTAAATCAAAACTGGTTAAATCTCTAAGAGATTATTCCCACTCGATAGTTGCTGGTGGCTTACCAGAAATATCGTAAACAACACGTGAAATGCCGTTAACTTCGTTGATAATACGGTTAGAAACCTTACCTAGGAAGTCGTATGGTAGGTGTGCCCAATGAGCAGTCATGAAGTCGATAGTTTCTACAGCACGTAGAGATACAACCCAATCGTACTTACGGCCATCGCCCATTACGCCAACTGAACGTACTGGTAGGAATACCGTGAATGCTTGAGATACTTTGTGGTAAAGGTCAGCAGCGTGAAGCTCTTCAATGAAGATAGCATCAGCGCGACGCAGTAAATCACAGTACTCTTTCTTCACTTCGCCAAGTACACGAACACCTAGGCCTGGACCCGGGAATGGGTGGCGGTAAAGCATGTTGTATGGAAGACCAAGCTCTAGGCCGATCTTACGTACTTCATCTTTAAACAGCTCACGTAGAGGCTCAACAAGGCCCATTTCCATATCATCAGGAAGACCACCAACGTTGTGGTGAGATTTGATTACGTGTGCTTTGCCAGTCTTAGATGCTGCAGACTCGATTACGTCTGGGTAGATAGTACCCTGAGCAAGCCATTTAGCATTCTTCAGTTTCTTAGACTCTTCGTCGAAGATATCTACGAATACGTGACCGATGATCTTACGTTTCGCTTCAGGTTCAGCTTCGCCTTCCAGAGCGTTAAGGAAACGTTCTTCAGCATCAACTTTAATGATGTTAAGGCCGAATTGGTCACCAAACATGTCCATAACCTGCTCGCCTTCGTTTAAACGAAGAAGACCGTTATCAACAAATACACATGTTAGTTTGTCGCCGATAGCGCGGTGAGCAAGCATCGCTACTACTGATGAATCAACACCACCAGAAAGACCAAGGATAACTTCATCGTCACCTACTTGTTCTTTAATACGTGCAACTGCATCTTCAATGATAGACGCTGAAGTCCACAGACCTTCACAACCACACGCGTTAAGAACGAAGTTCTCAAGCATTTTTAGGCCGTTTTTAGTGTGCGTTACTTCTGGGTGGAATTGAACACCGTAGTATTTCTTATCTTCGTTTGCCATTGCTGCGTATGGGCAAGTGTCTGTCTCTGCGATTTTTGTGAAATCAGCAGGGATTTCAACCACTTTGTCACCGTGGCTCATCCAAACGTCTTGAGTTGTCTCAAGGTCTGCGAAAAGTGCAGATTCACCCGTTACTTGTACAGCAGCGTAGCCGAACTCGCGCTCAGTAGACGTTGCTACTTTACCGCCAAGTTGCTCAGCCATCGTTTGCATGCCGTAGCAGATACCGAAGACAGGAACACCTGAATCAAATACGTACTGAGGTGCACGTGGAGAATTCTCTTCCGTTACACTTTCAGGGCCACCAGATAGGATGATACCGTCTGGATTGAATTCACGAATATCCGCTTCTTCTACGTCCCAGCTCCAAAGTTCACAGTAAACACCGATCTCACGAATACGACGAGCTACTAGCTGTGTGTATTGAGAACCGAAGTCCAGAATTAGAATACGTTGGTCATGAATATTTTTAGTCATTGTAAGCAGTCTTATTGGCTATGTGATAAAACGGAGGCGAGTTTACTCACCTCTGATTAACTCTTCAAGAAATAAAGCAAACGTTTTCGTAAGTTATCTATAAGGCAATGTTTTGTGAGAATCACTCTCTAAACAAAACAGGCGGTAGATATAATACCAATCACAGTAAGTAAGTGTTCAGGAATAGCGTAGGAAAAAGCTTGAGAACGAGGCAGAATTTTCTGATAAGTAGTTATTCTACAATCAAAAATTCTAACGAAGTTATCGAGATTTTTAACAAGCTAGGATGACCAGTTATTTACTACGATTGGTATATTAATGTGCCGACTAAATCAGCACATTATTCAAACGTTTGGACGTATTATTAACCTAAACGGTAGTTAGGTGCTTCTTTCGTGATTTGAACATCGTGTACGTGAGATTCTTTCATGCCCGCACCAGAGATACGAACAAACTCAGCTTTAGTACGCATGTCTTCAACAGTTGCAGAACCGGTTAGGCCCATGCTTGAGCGTAGACCGCCCATCTGTTGGTGAACGATCTCTTTTAGACGACCTTTGTATGCGATACGACCTTCAATACCTTCTGGAACAAGCTTGTCTGCAGCGTTGTCAGATTGGAAGTAACGGTCAGAAGAACCTTGAGACATAGCGCCAAGAGAACCCATACCACGGTAAGACTTGTAAGAACGACCGTTGTAAAGGATAACTTCACCCGGTGCTTCTTCAGTACCCGCGAACATTGAACCAACCATCACACAAGATGCGCCAGCAACGATAGCTTTACAGATATCGCCAGAGAAGCGGATGCCGCCATCTGCGATTACTGGAATACCGTATTCGTTTGCTACTTCAGCTGCGTCTGCGATTGCTGTTACTTGAGGAACACCAACACCAGTAACGATACGAGTCGTACAGATTGAACCCGGGCCGATACCTACTTTAACCGCACTAACACCCGCTTCGATAAGAGCACGAGCGCCAGCGCCAGTTGCTACGTTACCACCGATGATTTGTAGATCAGGGTATGCAGCACGCGTATCACGGATACGGTTAAGTACGCCTTCAGAGTGACCGTGTGAAGAGTCGATAAGTAGAACGTCTACGCCAGCTTCAACAAGAGCAGCAACGCGCTCTTCGTTACCAGCACCAGCACCAACAGCTGCACCTACACGTAGGCTGCCGCGCTCATCTTTACAAGCGTTTGGTTTACGTTCTGCTTTATGGAAATCTTTTGCAGTGATCATTCCCGTTAGTTGGAAGTCATCATTTACAACAAGAACTTTTTCAACGCGCGCTTCGTGCATTTTCTCTTGAACTTCTTCACGAGTTGCACCTTCTTTAACAGAAGCAAGGCGAGCTTTAGGCGTCATTACTACATCAACTTTCTTAGAAAGGTCAGTCACAAAGCGAACGTCACGGCCAGTAATAATACCAACAAGTTCGTTTGTTTCAGTAACAACAGGGAAACCGGCAAAGCCGTGTTTTTGAGTAAGGGCTACAACATCAGCGATTGTCGCATCAGGGTTTACAGTAACAGGGTGAGAAACCACACCTGCTTCGTAAATTTTAACCTGGCGAACCATTTCAGCTTGCTGTTCAATAGACATGTTCTTATGAATGAAGCCTATTCCGCCTTCTTGTGCCAGTGCAATCGCTAGGCGAGCTTCTGTCACAGTATCCATCGATGCAGAGATCATTGGGATGTTTAGGGAAATATTCTTCGTCAGCTGAGTGCGAAGATCAGCTGTATTAGGGAGAACGGTGGAGTGTGCTGGCACTAGCAGTACGTCGTCGAATGTCAGCGCTTCTTTGGCAATTCTTAGCATTTGCAATATCTCACAATAATAGGAGTAAAAAGAAACAATCCAATCTCATCGTTTCGCCTAATGAGGGCAGCCAATTAAGGAAAATCAAACTGCATTTGGATTAGATATTGCGGACGGATTATACGGCCAACGAAATCGCTTGGCTACACATTTTTGTATTTTTAATTTGCATTTACCCCCTTGCTATGTATTATATTGCCGCTATCTTCCATACTCACGCCCTGTGAGATTCCAAGAAAGACCTTCCTTCAAGGAAAGATAGTGCTTCTATGACTAATCCAAACATCTTTACTGTTTCTCGCCTCAACTCAGAGGTTCGTCTCCTATTAGAAAACGAAATGGGAATAGTCTGGCTCGTTGGTGAAATCTCAAATTTCTCTGCACCTGTCTCTGGTCACTGGTACCTCACGCTTAAAGACTCTCGCGCTCAAGTTAAGTGCGCTATGTTTCGTGGCAATAACCGCCGTGTGACTTTTAAGCCTCAGAACGGTAATCAAGTTTTAGTCAAAGCACGTCTGTCTCTTTATGAGCCACGCGGTGACTATCAACTCATCATCGAAAGCATGCAACCAGAGGGTGATGGTAAGCTTCAGCAAGAGTTTGAAAAGCTTAAGATGAACCTCGCTGCAGAAGGGCTATTTGCCCAGTCCAGTAAGCAAATTCTGCCAGAACATCCTAAGTGCGTTGGTGTTATCACCTCTAAAACAGGTGCAGCCCTCTTCGATATTCTCGATGTACTGAAAAGACGCGACCCGTCATTGCCAGTCATCGTGTATCCGACCATGGTACAAGGTGAAGGAGCTTCGATTCAGATCGCTCAAGCGATTGGACGTGCCAATGAGCGCAACGAGTGTGACGTATTGATCGTTGGTCGTGGCGGCGGTTCATTAGAAGACTTATGGTGTTTCAATAACGAGATCGTCGCTCGCACCATTGCAGCAAGCCAGATCCCGATTATCAGTGCCGTTGGGCATGAAGTCGATGTCACTATCGCGGATTTCGTCGCAGATATGCGAGCTCCAACGCCATCAGCAGCCGCTGAACTGGTTAGTCGTGACAACAGTCATAAAGAGCAAGCTTATGCGTCTAAACGTGCTCGTTTAGTGAGTGCGATTCGTCATGTGCTAATCAAACAAGCACAATCAACTCAAACGTTGAAATACCGCTTAGAGAAACAACACCCGAGCTACCAACTGCAAAAGCAGAGTCAGCAGCTTGATGACCTAGACATGCGTTTGCGTCGTGGTATGACTCAATACCTAAAACAACATGCACAGCGTGTTGAACGTAAACAGCACCAGCTTCAATTGAACTCGCCTGTTAAGCGCTTGGGTGAACAAAAACTGCATCTACAACGTTCAGAGCAAAAGCTATTAGATGCGATGGATAAAACACTGCTAACCACTCGCCACCAGCTAGCCATGGCTGCCGAGAAGTTAGAGACCGTTAGTCCACTTGCCACGTTAAAGCGTGGCTACAGCATTACTCATTCAGCATCGAGCAAGACCGTGTCATCAATCAACGATGTCGAAGTTGGTGAAGTGATCACCACCCAAGTTGAAGACGGTGTAATTGAGTCGCAAGTGACAACAAGAGTCGCTAAGAGTGAGCTTTAGATTCAACTAGGACGTTAAAAATCATTTAAAACCAGAAAGCCCTATCGAATAATCGACAGGGCTTTTTTGTATCTACTGGCTTCAAAAGAGACGACCTGATTCAAATCCTACTCCCTACTCATGATTCACGACTCAGTCGTAAAAGGCTCCTTCATGGTCAGCATTCCTTCCGTCACAATAAAGTTGATGATGAAATCTAAGCCTTGGCTCTCTTTTAGGTTGGTGAACACATATGGCTTGGTTGGACGCATGCGTTGTGTGTCTTGCTCCATCACCTCAAGTGACGCACCAACATACGGTGCTAAATCGATCTTGTTGATGACTAACAGATCGGATCGTGTAATACCCGGGCCACCTTTACGTGGGATCTTCTCCCCTTCCGCTACATCGATTACATAGATAGTAAGGTCGGCTAACTCTGGGCTGAACGTGGCACTGAGGTTGTCGCCACCGCTTTCGACGAATACCACATCGAGGTTCTTATGTAACTTGGCCAACTCTTCCACTGCCGCGAGGTTCATCGAGGCATCTTCACGAATCGCCGTGTGTGGGCAACCGCCAGTTTCAACACCAATAATACGGTCAGGCTCTAGAGCTTCAGCTCGTGTAAGTATCTTGGCGTCTTCTTGGGTATAGATGTCATTGGTTACTACAGCAATGTTGAGCTTGTCTCTAATCGCCTTACATAGCACCTCTAACAATGCTGTTTTACCAGACCCTACCGGGCCGCCAATACCAATTCGAAGGGGTTGCTTATAACTTTCCATTGTCTACTTCCTTATATTCTTTCTGCTACATCGTTCGCGCTAACCGCTACGAACGAAATAGTCGTGTGTATTGTGTTTCGTGCAGTGAACTCGCTAATGCCATCGAAGGCGAAAAGCTGCCTATCATCCAATCTTCTATCGTGCGTGCTTTCTCAATGATCTCGGGAAACGTATTGGTGATATTAATCAGTGCCAACTGACCATCGGTTTGACCTAAAGGCACTAACTTGACCCCTGCGGTAACGATGTTTTCAAGCCAACTCCATAAATAACCCTGCTTGAGGCTCTCTAAATCAATACCCCAATGCTGAGCCGCCATACACATGCCCAACAATTGGTTTGGATGACTATCAACAGAATCCACCAGCGAAATATCGATATCCAAGCGCTTCAACAAGGTGTTCAATGCATGCCCACGCTGCTTTTCCTCCGCTCGCAATTCACTGGTTTCACGGCTTGAGTATAAGTAGTTACACCAATGCTCAATCTCATCGATTTCACCCTTTTCTAGCGCGTGATAAAGACGCTCTAAGATAGGTAATTCCAAAGTTGCGACACTGGAACTGACGATGGTATTAAGCCACTGTTCCATGCTGTTGCGATCGGTCACCCACCCCGCTTCAACCGCTAACTCTAAGCCTTGCGAATAAGTGAACCCACCAATCGGCAACGATGGACTGATCAATTGAAACAGACGATAGACGGCTACATTTTCTGTTGTGGTCATAATCGTGCCCTCAGTCTTCCAGAATCAAATAAGTTCGAGAGCCTACGCGCCTAACAGCAATAGTGCGCTTGCTGAAGCCACGCCGACTGACAACCATTTAGAGTAAACCGCGCGACCAACAAAAGTACCGATAACCATCAGAGCCAAAGCACTGATACTCATGCCTGTTGCAAACTGAGTTAGGTTACTTGCCGCTTCAACGCCATGCGCATAACCATGGAAAAACAACATACCAATCGAAGCCGCTAATACACTGTTCACTCGCTTAGTCGATGGTGAGAACACGTGCCATAAGCATAAGCTGACAACGAATAGAGAAGCGATGATTGCAGGTTCAACAATCACAGAGAAACCTAAGGCTTGGCCTGCGATAAGCCCGACCACCAAAGACGCCAACCCGCCGCCAATCAGAGCGGCTTTTGTCTTGGTGGAAAATGACAGTGCGCCAATTAACAAACCAAAAGCGATCAACATGATCAGGTGATCCATACCTGTCACTGGGTGAGTTAAGCCAGACATAAATGAGTGAGACTCATGAACTGAGTGCGCTCCATGTCCTGGGTGAGCGAAAGCCAATGTTGATGTTGTTAGAGAAGCTATTGTGAAAGTGCATAAGCCTGCAGCTGTTTTAAAGTTCATCGCGAGTTCCTTGCGTTTATAGTTATTAATATTTGTTGTTATATAAATCGTTTAGTGAGTCATCAATGACTCGATTAATGATGGTGATGATGTCCACCAGAGCGACCGCCATAAGCACCGCCTTCTGGTTCAAACGGTTGTTTCTCGGTGGTCACTTTCGCGCCTAAGCCTTCAACCATTTCATCCAAAACATGGTCGTGTTGATAACGAACCCAGCCCGCTTCCACTTGCAGTGGAACATGACGGTTACCAAGGTGGTACGCCACTCGTGTTAACAGGAGCAAGTCTTCACAGTAAACAGTCGAAACGGTTTCTGGTGCCGCTTTCACTTCCACTACCAAGCCACATTCACTTGACAGTTGTTCGCCACCACGCAAGATATGACCTCGTGGTAGAAACAGGCCGGCATTACGTCCGTCATCTAACATCACCTTAAGGCGGCTTTTGATGCGGCTATCGATCGGCAGGCTCAAATAGCCGTCCGGTGCATTTTGTATTTGAGTATTCAGTTGAGTCAGTTCAATCATGCTATTACCTCAATCTCCTTGTGAGATTTATAACGTTTAAAATAAGATCATTATTCAATCAAAGAGCCTTCTGTCGAGCTCTTAAAACAGAAAGTATCTCTGAGCCATTGGCAGCTCTTCAGCAGGCTCACACGTCAGTAATTCACCATCGGCACGTACTTGATACGTCTGAGAATCCACCTCAATCTTCGGCATCCAATCGTTGAGCTTCATGTCGGCTTTGCTAATGTTTCGGCAGTTACTTACAACACCAATCAAGCTCTGCAGACCCAACTGTTTATCAATGTTCTGCGCTTTGGCTTCCTTAGAGACAAACAGCATTGATGTGTTTTGACATGCCTTGCCGTAGCTACCAAACATAGAGCGGTAATGAACTGGCTGAGGGGTTGGGATTGAAGCGTTTGGGTCACCCATCGGCGCCATGGCGATCATGCCGCCTTTCAAAATCACACTCGGTTTCACACCAAAGAAAGCGGGCTTCCACAACACTAAATCCGCCAGCTTTCCTGCTTCAATAGAGCCGATTTCATGAGACATACCATGAGTGATCGCTGGGTTGATGGTGTACTTAGCGACATAGCGTCTTAATCGGAAGTTATCGCTGTAGTCTGAATCTTCTTTTAGGCTGCCGCGCTGAACTTTCATCTTGTGCGCGGTTTGCCAAGTTCGAGTGATCACCTCGCCTACACGTCCCATTGCTTGTGAGTCCGAAGCGATCATCGAGAACGCGCCTAAGTCATGAAGAATGTCTTCTGCGGCAATGGTTTCACGGCGAATACGCGATTCGGCGAACGCGACATCTTCAGCAATCGATGGTGAAAGGTGATGACACACCATCAACATATCCAAATGCTCATCGACGGTATTGATGGTGTAAGGTCGTGTTGGATTGGTTGAGGAGGGCAAAACGTTCGGCTCACCTGCAGCACGAATAATATCGGGAGCATGACCACCGCCCGCACCTTCGGTGTGATAGGTATGAATCACGCGATCACCGATTGCGCCAAGTGTCGATTCAACAAAACCCGATTCATTCAGAGTGTCGGTATGAATCGCAACTTGTACGTCCATCTCGTCAGCCACATTCAAGCAGGTATCGATTGAAGCGGGAGTGGTTCCCCAGTCTTCATGCAACTTCAAACCCACGGCACCTGCCGCTACTTGTTCGCGTAGAGCTTCTGGCTGACTTGCATTGCCTTTGCCTAACAAGCCAAAGTTCATAGGGAATTGATCGAGTGACTCCAGCATGCGGTGCATGTTCCAAGGCCCCGGCGTACATGTGGTTGCGTTGGTACCTGTGTTTGGCCCGGTACCACCGCCAATCATGGTAGTCACACCCGACGCCAGTGCTTCTTCAATCTGTTGTGGGCAAATAAAGTGGATGTGTGAATCAATGCCACCAGCAGTCAGGATTGAACCTTCACCGGCTAAAATCTCCGTGCCCGGGCCAATCACAATATCAACGCCCGGTTGAACATCTGGGTTGCCCGCTTTGCCCAATGCCTGAACGCGGCCATCTTTGATTGCGACATCTGCTTTTACGATGCCCCAGTAATCCAACACAATCGCGTTAGTGATCACCAAATCCGGTGTCTCAGCACTTGGACGTTGGCTTTGCCCTTGTCCATCACGAATCACTTTACCGCCACCAAACTTCACTTCGTCGCCGTATACGGTGTAATCTTTTTCAACTTCTAGCCATAAATCAGTGTCAGCAAGACGCACTCGGTCACCGACTGTTGGCCCAAACATTTCGGCATAAGCCTGTCTGGATATCGTCGCCATGTTCAATCCTTTGTTATTTTCATTATTCCGTGGGAGCGCTTAGAGCTTGCCCATCACCTTTCCTTGGAAGCCATAGATCTCTAACTTACCGGCGTAACGCACTAACTCGACGCTGCGCGACTGACCCGGCTCAAAGCGGGTTGCAGTACCAGCAGGGATATTGAGTCGAAAGCCTTTAGTGGCTTCTCGGTCAAAGATCAGCGAAGGGTTTGCTTCATAGAAGTGGTAATGAGAGCCAATTTGAACAGGACGATCGCCAATGTTTTGAACCTTAACGGACGTTGTGTCACGGCCTTCATTGAGAGTGATGTCACCGGGAGCGGTTTCGACTTTTCCGGGAACGAATCCTGAGTATTGTTTTGTTGAACCAGCCATATTACTTCTCCCTACACGATAGGTTCATGAACGGTCACCAGCTTGGTGCCATCAGGAAAAGTGGCTTCGACTTGTACATCAGGGATCATGGAAGGGATCCCCTCCATAACGTCATCGACAGTAAGCAGTGTGCGTCCAAAATCCATCAACTCTGAAACGGTTTTACCCTCGCGGGCACCTTCGAGAATGGCACTGCTGATCAGTGCAATAGATTCTGGATAGTTGAGTTTTAAGCCTTTTTGTTTGCGCTGCTGTGCCAGCATTCCTGCGCAGAAGATAAGTAGCTTATCTTTTTCTCTTGGTGTTAATTCCATTTAGCCGCCCGCTGTTAGTGTTGTTTTCTTATTGCTCAAAAACACATGAGCAGTAAGTGGGATTCAATCACAGCAAGCTTGAAAAAATGTACCTAGGGTCGGAAGTCACCCTAGGTACAAAAAGGGCTAATCGCTAAGTCGCCCAAATCCTTGGTAAATCAGGAGTCGTACCACATAAATGAGAGCGAGTTGCTTGCCATATCTGACCAAAGGCCTGGAGGATATCTTCACTCCAATTACCCAAGGCTCGCACTACAATCAATCCTTCTATCTGAGTCGCGCCCAATATTAATGTGAGTTCACTCGACGTTTTTGATGTAACTGATTGCTGTGAAGCTTGCTGTGTAATAGATAAGAGCAAGCTCTGTACCAACTCTAAATCTTGCTTCTCATTTGAGGTGATATAAAAGGTTCCCATCATTGAATAATCAAGTAACCCCATATTTATCATTAACTTATCGCCACCGTGAAAATTAAAACCTTCAGTCAGAAGCCTTTGATTATCAAGATAGATTTCTGTTTTCCCAACGAGGTGACCATGCTCGAATCCCTCATTCTGTGCAGGACGTCCAAAACAGTGCATCTCCCAACCCCAAAATTGTGCACCCTTTTCTAGGCGAATTTCAGTGTCTAAACGAACGTGTGCATTCGGGAAAAAGATGTTCTCTTGCGGCATCCATTCCAAGCGAGCACCTTTCTTCACTCGTAGGGTCTGCTTCTGCTTGGCGTACTTGTTGTTTGAGCGATAAAACTTGGTCGCACCGGGTGTGGTGATCAACGCATGCGCACCGCTTTCGATGGTCGCTTCAATATTGAGAGTGTCACCTCCTACCACTCCGCCGGGGGGATGAAGTAAGTAGGTGTGACACGTTACCCCATCAGGATACAAGGGACGTTGCACCGCAAGCGGACCAGACTGCTGACGATTCTTTAATACGGTTTTATCACCACGGTCGACAAAGGTGAGGTTTAAGCTCGCCTGCCAACCGTCTCGGATATCTTGTTCGATGGTCTCATTCAGAGACAACACTCCCGCTAAAGAAGCATTTATTGCTTCGCTCGAAGAATATAGAGAGCTCATACGGTTAGGTACTCCTTAATCAGGGATTCATTTAGCCCTGTCATTTCACCTTCAGCTACCTGACGACCACGGTCGAGAATGCAAAATCGGTCACCGACCTTTCTCGCAAATGGCAGCTTCTGTTCAACAAGCAGGACGGTGAGTCCCATCTTCTCGTTGAGCATGAGAATGATGTCACCAATCTCTTGCACGATATTGGGCTGAATACCTTCTGTTGGTTCATCCAAGATCAACAGTTTTGGATTAACCACCAGCGCACGCCCAATCGCGAGTTGCTGCTGTTGACCACCAGATAAATCACCACCGCGACGATGCAGCATCTCTTTTAACACTGGGAATATATCGAAGATGAACTCTGGGATCTTACGGTCGCCCTTTTCTCGAATCGGCAAGCCGACTTCTAGGTTTTCTTGAACCGTGAGCATCGGAAAGATCTGACGACCTTGCGGCACATAACCGATGCCTTGGCGAGCACGCTCTTCGGCATCGGTTTTAAGAAGCGGCTCACCCGATAACGAAATGTCACCGCTCTCGACCTTAACTAGCCCCATGATGCATTGCAGCAACGTCGTTTTACCGACACCGTTTCGTCCCATTAACACTGTGCACTTGCCTTCCGGGATCTGCATATCCAAATCCCACAGCGTGTGGCTCTCACCGTAATATTGATTAACTGATTTAACCTCTAGCATCCTATTCTCCGAGATAAACTTGTTTAACTTCAGGGTGAGCCTGCACTTGATCCATAGTGCCTTCAGCCAACACGTGACCTTGATGAAGCACGGTGACATGGCTAGCAATCGAACGAACGAAATCCATATCGTGTTCAACCACGACCACTGAGTGCTTGCCTGCCAGTGAGTTAAGTAACTCAGAGGTGCGGTCCATCTCTTGGTGAGTCATCCCTGCAACGGGTTCATCCACCAGCAATAGCCTAGGGTTTTGCATCAATAACATGCCTATCTCTAACCACTGCTTTTGTCCGTGAGACAGGTTACCTGCCAAATTCGCCGCTTCGTCTTTTAAATGAATCAGCTCAAGCACAGAGGTAAGTTTGTCTTTCTGTTCACCAGACATCACAGCAGTGAACGTCGCCCACACTGAACGGTCACCAGCCATGGCTAACTCAAGGTTCTGCCACACGGTTAAACACTCAATCACGGTCGGCTTTTGGAATTTACGCCCAACGCCTGCATTGGCGATTTCGGATTCGTTCATCTTCAATAAGTTGATGTTCGAACCCAACCACACTTCGCCAGTATCTGGCTTAGTTTTACCTGTGATGATGTCCATCATGGTGGTTTTACCTGCGCCATTAGGGCCAATGATGCAGCGCAGTTCTCCTTCATTGATGTAGAGGTTGAGATCGTTTATCGCTTGGAAACCATCGAAACTTTTGTTGACGCCTTCCACATACAACAACACGTTATGGCGAGTATCGATGGCGGGATGAATATCAGGTTTAAGGTAATCAAAGACTTGGTCTCGACGAGTGAACGCCTGAACCGATTCCTTTACGCTATTAAATGTGGTCATGCGATCACCTCCTTGGCTTTGTGCTGATCATCCTTATCTTTATCTTGGTTTTTCCCATTTGATGCCTTGCGTAGCTGCTGCCATTTTTCACTGACAAAGCCAATTACACCTTGTGGGAAGTACATGGTCGAGAGAACGAATAATCCACCCAGAGCAAATAACCACACCTCTGGGAACTCAACCGTAAACCAGCTCTTGGCGTAGTTGATGATCAATGCCCCAACAATGGCGCCAAACAGGGTGGCACGACCGCCTAAGGCAACCCAAACCACAATCTCAATCGAGTTAAGCGGAGCAAATTCACCCGGGTTAATGATGCCAACTTGAGGAACATATAAAGCCCCGGCAATACCCGCGATAACCGCAGAAAGAACGAAGACCCACAGCTTGATGCCATCGACGTCGTAACCCATAAAGCGAGTACGTGACTCTGTATCACGAATCGCTAATGCCACACGACCTAATCGACTGGTCACCACCATACGACAAGCGATGTAGCTAAAAATGAGCGCAATGCCAGTCGCGACAAACAGACCTATCTTGACCGCATCACTCTGCAAGCTCAGACCTATGATGTCTTTGAAGTCTGTCAGTCCATTGTTACCACCAAAGCCCATCTCGTTGCGGAAAAATGCCAGCATCAATGCGTAAGTTAACGCTTGAGTCATGATAGAAAGATACACACCAGACACACGAGAGCGGAAAGCTAAATAACCGAACAAGTAAGCCAATGCGCCCGGCACTAGCACCACCATCAGACAAGCAAACCAGAACTGATCAAAGCCCTGCCAAAACCACGGCAACGCAGACCAATCAAGGAACACCATGAAATCTGGTAAGACTGGATCACCATAAACCCCACGGTCACCAATCTGACGCATCAAGTACATGCCCATCGCATAACCACCAAGCGCAAAGAAAGCACCGTGGCCGAGGCTCAATATTCCGAGATAGCCCCACACAAGATCGAGCGCCAACGCCAACATTGCGTAGCTCAGGTATTTGCCCATCAGCGAGATAGTGAAAGTCTCGACATGAAGCGGGTGTCCACTTGGTAACATGGTGTTAGCCAGTGGGATAAGAATGACGGCCGCAAGAATGGCAAGGATGGTCAGTTGGCCACCTTTGTCACCACGCATCGCCGAAAGTACAAATGATTTTGACTGCATGATGTTGTCCTTAACCTTCAGCCGCACGACCACGTTGTGGGAAGAGTCCACGTGGGCGTTTTTGAATAAATAGAATGATGAAAACCAGTACCAGGATCTTAGCGAGAACCGCACCAGCCCATGGTTCTAAAATCTTATTGAACAGACCAAGGCTTAAGCCAGCGACTAGCGTGCCCCATAGGTTGCCAACACCGCCGAACACCACCACCATGAATGAGTCGATGATGTATGCCTGCCCCATATTTGGACCCACGTTGGTCAGTTGAGAAAGTGCCACACCCGCGACACCCGCAACGCCAGAGCCTAAACCGAAGGTCATCGCATCAACTCGCTCAGAACGAATACCCATCGCACGAGCCATGCCACGGTTTTGAGAAACCGCACGAACCTGTAAGCCTAGTGGTGTCTTTTTCAGAACCATTAATAAGCCCATAAACACCAAACCACAGAACAAGATGATATAAAGTCGGTTGTAAGTCAGGGACAACATTGGGTTCAATTGAAGTGCGCCAGACATCCATTCAGGTGTGCTCACTGAGCGGTTCAAAGGAGAGAAAATCGAGCGAACGGCTTGCTGCAAGATCAAGCTAATACCAAAGGTCGCGAGTAAGGTTTCCAATGGGCGACCATAAAGATGACGAATCACACTTCGCTCGATCACAATGCCCACCAAACCAGAAACAATAAACGCAGCAGGGATAGAGAGTATCAGTGCCAAACCAATATGATTGGGCATCAACAATTGCATGACATAGGTGGTATAAGCGCCAATCATGATCAACTCGCCATGAGCCATGTTGATAACACCCATCACACCAAAGGTAATCGCTAAGCCAATGCCCGCCAGCACCAATACCGAGCCTAAGCTCAAACCGAAGAATACCGTTTCTACACCCGAATAGAGTGCTTGGCTTTGTTGATAGCTATCCATCGCACGTTCTGCTGCAGCGGTAATGCTTGGATCTTGCTCACTGTTCAGTAGTTGGTTCAGTGTTTTCAGAACGACCGAGTGTTTGAAGTCGCCAACTCGTTCAATTGAAGCCACACGATCTTCAATGGTGGCACTGTTATTAAGAGAGGTGGCAATCGCTAACGACAAATCCATTAGCTCAGCTACTTTGCCATCTGATTCATTGGTTCTGAGTTCAGTTAGTCGTTCGATAATGTCAGCGTCTTTGGTTCCTAACAAATCCAAAACCGCTTTATAACGCACATCAGGATTGCCGCTGTTCAGTCCAATAGAAGCAATTTCCCCGCGTAATATCCCGCGAAGTTTGTTATTCACACGAACCTTTTTAAACTGTCTCGCATTCTCGATATTAAGCGTTGAATCAGTCCATACTGACTGAGCTGACGTTGCCGTTTTGATGTTTTGAATGAGGTAGAGCTGTTTGTACTGCTCGCTCTGTTTCTCATTGAAGTAGTAAAGGTTTCCGTTTAACCAGCCATCTAAAATAGGTTTCGACACATCTTCCGTTTGCGTCTCAATCACCCAATCGATAGCTAATTCTTTATCCGATGTTTTCTTACCAACTAGCGCCTTGGTAAAGCTAGCTTCATCCGTTATTCCAGCAAAAGCCAACTGAGCACTGACTGCCATGAGCAACAGCGCTTTAAATACGTTTAATACGTTTTTCATCCCTGCTTCCTTAACCAACCAAGTTAGATATTGTTATTTTTACTTGGAGGATGTGTGGATAGTGGTTGTTACCTGAAACGATGAGCCTTCCGTTCGCTTCGCCCGTTAAACAGACGCGTTCTTCCCAAACCGAAAGGCTCAATATTCCTGAATTGACGCTCTAGTTACCGCCAGAACACTTCTTCGTTTCGACGTTAAACGCACCACATGAGAATGGCTTCGACCAGCTAGAGAACAGTTTTGCCGATTCAGGTAAGTAACTCGACCAAGCATCACCCGCCACTAGACCTGTGGTTTCCCAAACGATATCGAATTGACCATCGTCTTGGATTTCACCGATCAGGACTGGTTTAGTAATGTGGTGGTTTGGCAACATGGTTGAGTAGCCGCCAGAAAGGTTAGGAACAGACACGCCAATCAAGGCATCTTGCACAGATTCAGGATCGGTTGTGCCCGCATTAGTGACCGCTTGAGCCCACATGTTGAAGCCAACATAGTGCGCTTCCATTGGATCATTGGTGACACGCTTTTCACTCTTGATGAACGACTGCCACGTTTCAACGAACTCTTCATTGGCTTCAGTATCAACACTCATGAAGTAGTTCCATGCCGCTAGGTGACCCACCAGTGGTTCTGTGTCCATGCCTGACAGTTCTTCTTCACCAACAGAGAATGCAATAACTGGGATGTCTTCAGATGAAATGCCTTGAGCGCCTAGCTCTTTATAGAAAGGTACGTTCGCATCGCCGTTCACAGTAGAAACCACAGCGGTTTTCTTGCCTGCTTCGCCGAACTTTTTGATATCAGAAACGATAGATTGCCAATCAGAGTGACCAAATGGCGTGTAGTTGATCATGATGTCTTCTTCTGCGACACCTTTATCTTTTAGGTAGGCTTCAAGGATCTTATTGGTAGTACGTGGATAAACGTAATCGGTACCTGCAAGTACCCAACGCTCAACTTCAAGCTCTTCCATCAAGTAATCCACTGCAGGGATCGCTTGTTGGTTTGGCGCGGCACCGGTGTAGAAAACGTTTTTAGAAGACTCTTCGCCTTCATACTGTACTGGGTAGAAAAGGATACTGTTGAGTTCTTCAAAAACAGGCAGCATGGATTTACGTGATACCGATGTCCAACCACCGAACACCACATCCACTTTCTCTTTTTCGATAAGCTCACGTGCTTTTTCTGCAAATAGCGGCCAGTTTGACGCAGGGTCAACCACGACAGGCTCTAGCTTCTTGCCAAGCAAACCGCCCTTTTTGTTCTGCTCTTCGATAAGCATTAGCACGGTATCTTTTAGCGTGGTTTCACTGATCGCCATAGTGCCAGAAAGTGAGTGTAGAACACCGACCTTGATGGTCTCATCAGCAGCAAACACTGTTGCAGAAGAAAATGAAAGTGTTGTACACAGTGCAGCTAGCGATAAATTGAACACCTTGTTCATGATATTACTCCATAATTGTATTTTTGTTATTCAATTACAGAGTTACAAGAAGAGTGCCAAACTTAAAAAGCAATCAATAAATTTATAAGCTTTTGTATTAATTAAACTTAATAGCAAGCCACACCAATAAAGTGCATAGCAATCATGTCACTATGTTTCATACTGGTGCAGTGACGATGAGAATGAACCAAGATGACACATTCCTGTTCATCAGATACAAAAAAGACCCAACACTTTGGTATTGGGTCTCTGGTATAACATAACCAATGGTCGTTCAAACCATGCTGTTTAAGGCTATTCCGCTGGTTGGAATTCGAATTTTACTCTCGACTTAGACTTCAATTCGTTGCAATCGGCATTACAAAAATAACTCGCCGCACCACAGGCTTGAAGCTTCTCAAGTTGGCTGCTGCACTCAGGGCAAAACCCAACTTTAGTAAAGTGAGCCTGACAACTTTCACAGTGATACTTGCCATCCCAAGCTAGCTCAGACTGACACTTAGGGCAGATATTTTCACTCATTAGCATTTCCTAATTTACGACTATTTTTACAATCTACTACCGCTGAGACTTCGCTTGCTTGATTTGGTACATGTTCTTATCAGCTTGTGCGATCAACAGGTCTAATCCTTGAGGATCTTTCTCACAAGACAACCCAACACTCACTGAGAACTGCACATCATTGATATAAAGCGCTTGTTGCAGTGCTTTCTCTAAGCTGTGGTAGAAACTAACAACGCTTTCTTGATCATCAAAGCAAGAGAACACCACAAACTCATCGCCACCGTAACGCCCTATCTTGGCACATGCTGTGGTTGCCTCATCAAGAACTTCGGCAACCGCCAACAGCACATCATCACCAAAACTATGACCATAGGTATCGTTGATCGATTTGAACTTATCGACATCAACAAACAGACACGCCATCACCTTTTCTGAAAAACATCGCTTAGCCAACACTTTCTCAGCTTCATTAAACAATGCGCGACGATTCAAGCAATGGGTAAGAGAATCACGATTGGCGAAAAAGTTAAGCTGATTCTCCAACTCGAACTTTTCTAGTGCTACCGAATACAGGGAAGCCAGTAGTTCTAAGATCTCGAGCTCAAATTCATGCGGCTCAGATATGTACTGGCTATAAATGGCAAAGGTACCCAGTACATGACCGCGCGACGAGATAATGGGTACCGACCAACAGGCATGCAGATTCGCTTGATTGGTGAGGGCTAAAAAAGGTGCCCAGTTTGGGTGTGCATTTATGTTGGAGACCATCACTGCTTTCTTGAGTGCAGCCGCCTCGCCACAAGAACCAATCCCTGTACCAATCCCAACCCCTTCTATCTGCTGATTGTAAAAATCAGGCAGGTTTGGGGCATATTCAAGATGCAAAGTTTTAGACTCTGAGTTGAGCAGTAAAATTGAAGCCATACGCTGCCCAAAAATCTGCTCGGTAAGCTGAATGATCTTATGATTTAAATCTTTGCGATCCATCCCAAGAGCAAGCTTGCGCAGCAAACTATTGACGGCTCGGTGGCCTTCTAATAAAAATTGTTGTTCCATTCACTAAAGCTTTCAATTGTGTAATAGGGTACAGCTTGTTCTTATGCAAGCTTACTATTGGTTAATAATAACACACTAAATAAGCCGTACACACAATCGAAGATCATAGGTTGATCTTTCGCTTTATCTATTTTGATCAGCGATCTACCCCAAAAAGAATATTTATATCACCACACACCGAAAGCATAAGTTACATGTGCTGCATTTCAATTTTAAATGGTCATTTATATTAAAAGTTACATATAAAAACAAAATAAACAGCACAAGCCAATTCGATCTGTAGTCTAAATCATCGCATTACATGCGTCAGCATTTCAATATGCTGGTCATCTAACTGAGTTAACTTAACCGATAAAGACTTAAGCTCTGACGTATTCTCGATGTGAGTACCACCACACGGAATAGACACTAAAGTGTCGCTATCCAACTGCCATTCCCAATAGCGAGAGTCTGTTAATGCCTCACCTTCCAGTCTCATTGCTACTGGCGTTGAGTCTGCAAGCCAACCTTTAATCATTTGATTAATGTCGGCTTCGATACCATCAAGATTGGTTAACATGTCTGCAACGTTCAAACCGCGCTTCTTGAGGGTTTTTCCCAAACGATACTTATCGGTACACAACTCTGGAGTCACAAAGCTAGTCACTTGCGCGTAGCTATTGAAATCGTAGCTGCCAAGTGGATCTTTTCGGTCTGCATCTTTACGCCAATAACTCTCAGCCAATACTTTATTCAAGGCTAGGAAAGCGATGTGGCCAGCGCTGTGACCACGGCTCAAACTAGCTTGATACTCTTTATCAACCGACAACAGGACTTCGTCGCTAACCTTAATCATAGAAGCAGATGCGGGGAGCTGGTGGACAACCACAAACGCCCACCCTTCCGTATCACGCTTAACAGGGATATCTTCTGCGATATGAAGCTTGCCAGTAGATTGTTCTATTGCACCAACAAGACAGTCTTCAACTGGATATTGCACGTCACCAACATTCACAAAACCTTGGTCTGCTGGGTGGTCTGGCCAAATATGACTTACTGGGTGGAAAGGTGTCATGTCGGTGATCAGGTAGGTTTTGCTGTCATCGTTTTCAACGTACAACGCCTTTGCATTGATCTGCCAAGCCTGATGGCAAAATTGAGTAATGGTTGGTGTGATAACTATTATTGGTTTCATGGATGTCGCTGGTGTCATTGGATCGCTAGTGGTCATATCGTTCTTCTTTTGAAATTGAGTCTAATTCGTTAACCCATCACGATATGGAGATATGAGGTTATGGCTTAACGTGAATTTTACTTAAAAAAATACCCGAGACAGGCTCGGGTATCAAATCTATTGGAAAGGTTTACTTACGACCTTTAACCATGCTCATCATACGCTTACGTTTGCGTTCTTGAGAAATTGTCAGCTTGGTTGTCTTAGCTTCAAATGGGTTCTCGCTGTTCTGGAATTGAATGCGAATAGGTGTACCCATAATCTCTAGTGAACGACGGTAGTAGTTCATCAAGAATCGTTTGTATGAATCTGGCAAGTTACGTACTTGGTTACCGTGGATAACGATAATCGGTGGGTTGTAGCCACCAGCGTGCGCGTATTTCAATTTAACACGACGGCCACGAACCATAGGCGGTTGGTGATCATCAGTCGCCATCTTCATGATACGAGTTAGCACAGAAGTACCAACACGAGTCGTTGCTGACTTGTAAGCTTCTTGAACAGATTCAAACAAGTGGCCAACACCTGTACCGTGAAGTGCAGAGATAAAGTGAATACGTGCGAAATCAACGAAACCTAAACGACGGTCTAGTTCTTTCTTAACGCGATCTTTAACATCGCTGTCTAGACCATCCCACTTGTTTACTGCAATAACAATTGAACGACCAGCATTCAACGCAAAGCCTAACAAGCTTAAATCTTGATCAGAGATGTTGTCTCTAGCATCAATAAGCAGCAATACAACGTTAGCATCTTCAATCGCTTTCAGTGTTTTAACCACTGAGAACTTCTCTACTGTTTCGTTGATATTTTTACGACGACGAACACCTGCAGTATCAATCAGAACGTATTCACGCTCATCACGCTGCATTGGAATGTAGATAGAGTCACGAGTTGTGCCTGGCATATCGTAAACAACAACACGTTCTTCACCAAGAATACGGTTAGTTAGTGTTGATTTACCAACGTTAGGACGGCCAATGATCGCTAGCTTAATTGGTTGATCTTGAAGGCGCTTGAATTCTTCTTCAGCTTCTTCTTCAGTGAAATCAACTTGCTCTTCTTCTTCGTCTTCAAACTCAGTTAAATCGCTTACTTCGCCATTCTCTGCTTTTAACGCTTCTGCGAACGGGTTAAGAGCAAGATCAATCAACGCTGTTACGCCACGACCGTGCGCTGCAGCGATTTGGTACATGTCTTCTACGCCTAGTTGCCAGAAATCAGCACTTGCAGCATCAGGGTCGATACCATCAACCTTGTTTACTACTAGCATTGAAGGCTTTTCTAGTTGACGAAGGTGCTTAGCAATAGCCACGTCTGAAGGTGTTAGACCCGCACGGCCATCTACCATAAATAGAACGACATCAGCTTCATCAATCGCCGCTAGCGACTGTTCAGCCATTTTAGTTTCAACACCTTCTTCGGTACCGTCGATACCACCAGTGTCAATAACAATAAAGTCATGCTCGCTAAAATGAGCATGACCGTATTTACGGTCACGCGTTAAGCCAGGGAAATCCGCAACCAATGCATCACGAGTTCGAGTCAATCGGTTAAATAACGTAGATTTACCTACATTCGGACGCCCTACTAGAGCAACAACAGGTACCATAACAACCTCTACAATTTCTTCTCTAAATGTAGTTATAGGTAAGCACTTGATCGCAAGTTTAAACTCTTACCTATAACCACACGGTTTATTAATTCATAACAACAAAACGGCTCCTAGCTGTTACCAACCAGGAGCCGACTGTGAATTGTATCACGCTTTTATTGGCTAATCGTTAGTTTCTTTACATCGCCATTGCGAGTCGTCACTAAGTAGCCTTCAGGCATTTCAATTGGCGCAACCGCAAAGCCGCTATCATCGACGAGCTGTTGAGCAACAAACTCACCCGATGAACGATCTAACCAGTGCAGATAACCTTCTGTATCACCAACAACTACATAACCATTAATAATAGCAGGTGCTGTCAGTAAGCGGTTTTCTAACAATGGAGTGCTCCAAAGTTCAGTACCACTACGCGCATCAACCGCAACCACATGGTCTTTGTCGGTAACAACGAACAAACGGCTACCATCACTCGCTAAGTCAATCGCTGACGAGTAGTTACGCTTCCAAATTGGCTTACCAGAACGGAGATCGATAGCGATTAGTTGACCATTGATACCTACGGTATACAGGGTTCCGCCAAGAACAATCGGTGATGCATCAACATCAACCAAGCGATCGATTTCCGTTGCACCTTTTGGTGTGCCTACTGGCTGTTGCCAAATAAGCTGACCACGGTCAACAATAGCGGCTGCTAAACGACCATTTGCAGTCCCCCAGAATACACCACCAGAAACCGCAACAGGCGAGCTATCGCCACGAAGTGTTAGGCTTGGAACTTCAGTGCTAATCGTCCATTTTTGTTCGCCGCTTTCTTGATCTAACGCGATCAGCATACCGCGACTGGTATGAACAATAACCATGTTGCTTTCAGTTGCTGGGGATGCAAGCACCTCACCATTCACTGATACACGCCACAGCTCTTCACCAGTTGATTCATCCATCGCGATCACTTCGCCATTTTCAGAACCAACAAATACTTTGCCGTAAGCCGCCGTTAAGCCACCCGATAAACGAGCCAGTACTTCTTTCTCAAGATCGACTTTCCACAGCTCTTTACCTGTTTCAGGGTCAAGCGCTTTAACCATACCTTCACGGCTCGCAACAAACACTTTGTCGTAAGCCAATTCTGGCGTTAGTTTTGAAAAGTAGTGGCCAACACCATCACCAACCGACGTAGACCATTCCTGACTAGGAGTGAACTCGCTATTTACTGTTGGTACTGGCGCCATGATGACGGTGTCTTCTTCACCCGCACAGCCAGCCAATAGGCCAAGAGCAATCGCACACAACGCCGCTTTTGGAAACATCTTCTTCATTCAAAGCGCCTTATTTAGCTAGGTCGTCAAGTTTGATTTGAAGCGTTTGGCTCGCATCAGCTGCTTGTTGTGCTTCAGAGTAAGCACTGTAAGCCGCATCTGTATCGCCTTTACGAAGTGAGATATCACCACGCAGTTCAGCAACACGGCCTGTCCAAGATTCGTCAGTCATCGCTTCAAGATCAGTCAATGCTGCGTCAAATTCACCTTGCTCAGCTTTGATACGTGCAGCACGGTAAGTCAGTAGAGGCGTAAGTGCCGCATCCTTAGTTGCCGATTTTGCCCACTCAAGCTGTTCAAGTGCAGCTGCAAGGTCACCCGCTTGAACTTGCGCTTTTGCTAATTGCATAGCAGCAAGTACAGAGTATTCAGCGTCTTTGTTAGCGTCGATAAAAGCTTGAATATCAGATTGAGCATCAACGCCCTTAGCATCAAGAGCTGAAATTACAGAGGTGTAGCCTTCTGAAGCGACTTCACGCGCTTCAACGACTGAATCTTGGTAATAGCGCCAGCCAAATAGACCGCCTAAACCAATAACTGCACCAAAGACTACGGCTTTACCGTTCTCTTTCCACCAATCTTTAATGGCTTCAACTTGTTGCTCTTCGCTATCGTAAAGTTCCACTTCCTGTCCTCTTTAATTCTTTAAACGCCAGCATAGTGCTGACGTTGATATTCATGATGAGCGTTTGCTCAATGGCTAATTAGATTAGCGCAGCAACTTTCTCTGCAACGTCCGTTTGAGACACGGTTTCTTGCTCGCCGCCAACCAGATCTTTTAGCACAACTGTATTGTCAGCAACTTCGTTCTCACCAAGTACCAGTGCTACAACAGCACCTACTTTGTCAGCACGTTTGAATTGCTTCTTGAAGTTACCACCACCGAAGTGGTTCATTACACGTACGCCTTCAACGGTGTCGCGTAATTGATTCGCTAACTGCATGCCCGCGATCATAGTACCTTCGCCAGCAGCAACCACGTATACGTCAACGCTACGGCGAACTTCTGTTAGCTCTAGCGTTTCCATCATAAGAACCAGACGCTCTAGACCCATAGCAAAACCAACAGCATTGGTTGCTTTGCCGCCTAGTTGCTCAACAAGACCATCGTAACGACCGCCGCCACAAACTGTACCTTGAGCACCAAGACTGTCAGTGATCCACTCAAATACTGTGCGGTTGTAGTAATCTAGGCCACGTACTAGACGCTCATTAACTTGGTATTCGATACCAACAGCGTCAAGAAGTTCACACAAACCAGCAAAATGTTGCTTCGATTCTTCACCTAAATATTCAGATAGTCGAGGTGCGTCACCTAAGATAGCTTGAACATCCGGGTTCTTAGTATCAAGTACACGTAGAGGGTTAGTGTGCATGCGACGTTTGCAGTCTTCATCTAGCACATCAATGTGTTGCTCAAGGAAAGTCACTAACGCAGTGCGGTAGCTTACGCGATCTTCTTGAGAACCGATTGAGTTTAGCTCGAGGCGAACGTGCTTATCGATGCCTAGTTCACGCCATAGACGTGCTGTCATCATGATAAGTTCTGCGTCAACGTCTGGACCGTCTAGGCCAAACACTTCAACACCACATTGGTGGAATTGACGGTAACGACCTTTTTGAGGACGCTCGTGACGGAACATTGGACCCATGTACCATAGGCGCTGCTCATCACGGTTGATAAGGCTGTTTTGAATACATGAACGTACACAACCTGCTGTGCCTTCTGGACGCAGCGTTAGGCTGTCGCCATTACGGTCATCAAAGGTGTACATCTCTTTAGAAACAACGTCTGTCTCTTCACCAACCGCACGGCTAAATAGGTTCGTTTCTTCAACGATAGGCATACGTACTTCGTTGTAACCGTATGCACTCACCACACTTTTAACTGCGCTTTCTACTTTCTGCCACAGTGGTGATTGAGTTGGTAGGCAGTCGTTCATGCCTCGAATTGCTTGGATATTTTTAGCCACAGTATTTATTCCGTAATTTCTCACGATCAGGTGTTAGTGCGAATAGACAAACACACCCCATCGCGTTGTATTAATCTTCTAAGTTTTCTACATCAATGCGATTTGCTTTATCAAGCACCGATGCTTTTGCTCGGATCTTCGCTTCAAGCTTGTCGACAAGGTCATCGTTGTCAAAACGCTCTTTCTGACGCTTACCGTCTTCGTAGAAGGCACTCTTACGAGCACTACCCGCAAGGCCTAAGTGAGACACTTCAGCTTCACCAGGGCCGTTAACGACACAACCGATGATAGAGACATCCATTGGAGTCACTATGTCTTCCAAGCGCTCTTCAAGGGCGTTAACAGTGTTGATAACATCGAATTCTTGGCGAGAACAGCTCGGACACGCAATGAAGTTGATACCACGTGAGCGAATGCGCAAAGATTTAAGAATATCAAAGCCAACTTTGATCTCTTCGATTGGATCTGCTGCTAGCGAGATACGCAGCGTATCGCCGATACCTTCAGACAATAACATGCCCAAACCTACAGCCGATTTCACAGAACCCGCACGAGCTCCACCCGCTTCAGTAATACCTAGGTGAAGTGGTTGGTCAATCTGCTTAGCAAGCAAACGGTAAGAACCGACGGCTAGGAATACATCAGAAGCCTTCACGCTGACTTTGAATTGATCAAAGTTCAGACGGTCTAGGATATCGACGTGACGCATTGCAGATTCAACTAGCGCTTCTGCTGTAGGCTCTGTGTATTTCTCTTGGATCTCTTTTTCAAGAGAACCACCGTTAACACCAATACGAATCGGGATATTCATATCACGAGCACAATCCACAACAGAGCGAATGCGGCTTTCGTTACCGATGTTACCTGGGTTGATACGCAGACAGTCAACCCCATACTCTGCCACTTTAAGAGCGATACGGTAGTCGAAGTGAATGTCAGCAACCAAAGGAACAGAGACCTGCTGCTTGATTAGCTTAAAAGCTTCAGCGGCCTCCATAGTCGGTACAGATACGCGAACGATATCTGCCCCCACTTTTTCCAAAGCTCTAATTTGAGCGACGGTCGCGGCGACATCTGTTGTTCTTGTGTTGGTCATGGATTGCACAGCAATTGGTGCACCATCACCGATCGGCACATCACCCACATAAATACGGGTTGATTTGCGACGAATAATAGGAGATTCGTGTTGCATATTAACTCTAAGGTAAGGTTATTCTAGCTACTTTGCCTGAAGTATACCCAGAAAGGTCGACAGGTTCACTTGCAAATGTCATCGATACGCCTTCAGGCGCACCCAGAATCACTTTATATGGTGCAGTTCCAGAAAGATTTAATGTCTGGCCTGCTTTTTTAATGCCAGTAGATAATGTTTTGCCCGAAGCATCTTTCACTTGGACCCAACAATCAGCAGAGAACTGCATCACTAGCTCGTTAACCACAGCTTCAGGCGCTACAGTCTCTGGTTCCGCAGTAACAGAAGCAACGTCTGCTGCTTCTGGTGCTTCTTCAATGACTTCAACGGGGTCAAGAGTTACTGAATCTTCAGCTGAACTCACTTCAGTAAGCTCATCAGAATTTTCAGTAGCAGGAGATGTCTCTGCGTTTTGTTCTGCTTCAATCACTTCGAGTGAAGTCAGCTCAGGATCAAGCGACTCTTCTACCACTAGCTCTTCCGAGCTTTCAGTATTGGCTAAAGATTGAGATAAGGTGTCTTGCTGTTGGTTCTGCCACCACCAAAGTGAGGAGATACCCACAATCACAGCGAAGATGCTCCAAGTAAGGAGCATAATACGGCTGTTGTGCTTCTCGGTTTTAGTCTTACGAGAGAAGCTCAACATTTCTTGTTCTTGATGTTGGGCATCACCAGAATGATGAAGCGCATTCAACACGACTTTTTCATCAAGATTGACGTATTTCGCGTATGAACGAATGTAACCACGCATAAAGGTGGCAACCTGATCTGACTCGAATTGGTTTTCTTCAATTTGCTGGATAAGCGTAACGCGTAACTTCAAGCGATCAGAGATCTGCTTTTGTGTTAAACCAAGAGATTCTCGTTTATTTTTGAGCAGCGTTCCCGCTTCAATTGCTGGAGCGACAGTTTCTTGCGTTTGTGTTTCTTGTTCTGTGTTCATAGAGAGTGAACTTCTAAAGTATTATTGCAGGTTGATGAGAGCATTTTTTATTTTCGTTTAAGCTCAATCTTACAACCTACTATGTGGAATTTTTCCTGTCACCCGGTTCATCAACCCTTAAAGTAGAAAACCACACACTGTTGGTGAGCGACTTTCTCAGGAAGCTAGTTTATCAAGTAGCCAACCTAAATAGACACATTGACGATTATCGGGTAACAAGCGAGCACTTAAATTAATTTAAGATTATTTAATCATAAGCTAATGCCATTACAAGGCAAAAACACTTTCGACAAAATTTACCGTCAGCTCATGGTTTTGTCCAAAATTTAACGAAAAATGTAAGAAAGCGTGGGGAAAAAATCCAATTATTGGAAATTCACCTTCCAGAAAAGCAACAAGCCAGAAGGATTCCTTCTGGCTTGTTTAGTTCTAAATGGTATTTAAACCGCTTTTACTTGAATCACATCACCTGCGATTAAGTTAGCTTCAGAGGCGGCTTTCAGCATTTTAGTACGCTTGGTTCTATCAATGACATCACCAACCAGCTGACCACATGCGGCATCAATATCATCACCACGTGTTTTACGAACCGTTACTGTGTAGTTGTATTCCATCAGCGTTTTTTGGAAGCGATCAATTCGAGAGTTGCTTGGCTTCTTGTAAGGCGAACCCGGATAAGGGTTGAATGGAATCAAGTTGATCTTACAAGGCGTCTCTTTCATTAGCTCAGCAAGTTCACGAGCATGGTCCATATCATCATTCACATGATCCAATAGAACGTACTCAACCGTTACTTTACCGCGGTTAGCATTTGAAGAAGCAATGTAACGACGAACCGATGCTAGGAAATCTTGGATATCCCAACGGTCGTTGATTGGCATGATTTGGCTACGTAGTGCATCGTTTGGTGCGTGTAGAGAAATCGCCAGAGCTACATCGATGTTGTCTGTCATCTGATCAAGACCAGAAACAACACCAGATGTTGATACTGTCACACGACGCTTAGACAGTGAGAATCCTAGATCATCAAGCATCAGCTCTAATGATGGAATTAGGTTCTTCATGTTAAGCAGAGGCTCACCCATACCCATCATTACGACGTTAGTAATTGGACGACGACCCGTATCTTTCTCTAAACCGATTTCACGTGCAGCGCGCCAGATTTGACCAACGATCTCTGAAACTTTCAGGTTACGGTTGAAGCCTTGTTGAGCCGTAGAGCAGAATTTACATTCTAGTGCACAACCAACCTGTGAAGATACACATAGCGTCGCACGGTCACCATCAGGGATGTATACCGTCTCAACGTCTTGGTCACCAACGCTCATAGCCCATTTAATGGTGCCATCTGCAGAGTGCTGAGCTTCAGAAACGATAGGTGCAACAATCTCACAGCGATGCAGCAGTTTCTCACGTAATTTTTTGTTGATGTTGTTCATTTGTTCGAAGTCATCGACACCGAAGTGATAAATCCACTTCATCACTTGCTCTGCTCGAAACGCTTTCTCATTCAGTTCTTCTGTGAAAAATTTACGAAGACCTTTACGATCAAAATCGAGTAGATTGACTTTAGCTGTGGTCATGATGCCTCTCAATGACGGAACAATAATTAAGGGCGCGAATTGTACAGGCTTTACGCAACTTCAACAAGCGCTGTAAAACCCTGTGTTTATTAAGACATTCAAAGTTAAGCGATTAAAACTTGAACAATTGTTTTGTTCGGTCTGAGAATACCTAAATTAAAGAAAAGATTCCCGATTACGCTCCTCCGTCGCTTTCGGGAATGACGTAAATAATCTCCACAAGCTCACCAATACTTACCACAAGATTGTGGCTCCCGCCATTCATCGCTATCAGGTCATGAACTCCTCAAAGCCCGTCATTCCAGAACTGAGGAACGAGGTATCTGGAATCTCCAACAACTAACAGAGATTCCGCTTACACTCCTACGTCGCTCTCGAGAATGACGACTAAATAGATTATCGAGAATGCAAAGTCCACATACGAAAAAGGCTTCACCGAAGTGAAGCCTTTATTGATACTTGCTGCTGTCTGCTTATTCAGCTGGACGCGGGCAAATTTCAGATTCTGGGAAGAAGAATTCGATTTCGCGTGCAGCAGATTCAGGGCTATCACTGCCGTGTACTGAGTTGTAACGCATGCTGATTGCGTAGTCAGCACGGATAGTGCCGCATGCCGCTTCTTCTGGGTTAGTTTTACCCATAAGTTCACGGTAACGAGCGATCGCATTTTCGCCTTCAAGTACTTGAACCATGATAGGACCAGAAGTCATGAACTCTTTTAGTGGTCCAAAGAACTCTTTACCTTCATGTTCTGCATAGAAGCCACTTGCTTGCGCTTCAGTAAGAGAAACCATTTTAGCGGCAATAATCTGTAGGCCTGCTTTTTCAATGCGGTGGTAGATTTCACCAACAAGGTTACGCTTAACTGCATCCGGCTTAACAATTGAGAACGTTCTTTCTAGAGCCATAGGGATTCCTTCACTTCATTTTTTTGTTATTAAATACTGAAATTACTAAGATCATTCGATCTGAATTTATGAATAAGCGGTATCGAAATACCGCTCACTCTTATTATTATTTTGCTTGGTCGATAAGAAGACGAGCCAGTGTACGAACACCCATACCGGTCGCGCCTGCAGCCCACTTATCACTTGATGACTTACGGTAAGTACCCGCGCAGTCCATGTGAATCCAACCTTTTTTGTAGTCATCGACAAAGTAAGAAAGGAACGCAGCAGCGGTACTTGCACCCGGTGTGTAATCACCAGAGCTGATGTTTGAAAGATCAGCAAAGTTTGAAGGCAACATGCCGCGGTGGAAGTCAGCAAGAGGCAATGGCCATAGACCTTCTTTCTCTTGATTTGCCGCCGTTAGTGCTTGGTGAGATAACTCATCATCGAAGCTCAATAGTGCGTGATAATCATTACCCAGTGCGTTTTTAGCCGCGCCGGTAAGCGTTGCACAGTCGATGATCAACTCAGGGTTTTGTGCACTTGCGTACATCAAACCATCAGCAAGAACCAAGCGACCTTCAGCATCGGTATTCATGATCTCAACCGTCTTACCATTTTTGTAAGTAATGATGTCGCCAAGCTTCAATGCACGACCCGAGATCATGTTCTCTGCACAACATAGAATAAGCTTAATACGCTTGTTCAGGCCGCGTTCAATCGCTAGACCTAAACCACCCGTAATAGTCGCCGCGCCGCCCATGTCAGCCTTCATTGCTGTCATGAATTGACCTGGCTTGATGCTGTAACCGCCTGAGTCGAAAGTGATACCTTTACCCACAAGACAAGCAAACACGGGTGCGTTTTCATCGCCAGTTGGGTTGAAGTCCAGTTGAAGCATTGCAGAAGTACGCTCAGAGCCGCGGCCTACCGCGTAGATGCCTTCCCAACCTTCGGTTAGTAGGTCTTTGTCTTTAACGATTTTCGCTTTAACTGTGCCCGCAGGAGCCACTGACTTGATGTATTCCGCAGCCATCGTCGCTAATTGACGAGGTGCCACTTCTTCAGCGGTTTTGTTGATAATGTCACGAGTCCAATCAGTAGAGCGAATGCGAGCTTCTAGCTCAGCTTGGTCGGTTTCTGAAAGTGTATCCCATTCCAATGCATTCTTTTTCTTTGGTCCACGGTAGCCTTGGTAGAAAGCCCAAACGCTTTCTAAATCCCACCCTTCCCCGCTAAGTGAAACCAATGCGATACCTTGTCCGTCAAGCGTACGACCAGCACGTTGAACCGCCCCTAAATCGTGGCCTTCACCAATGTGAATTGTCGCTCCCGCTTCAGAAAACGATAAAATAGCTCTTGCTCCCCACTGAGGCTGGGCAGCTTCTTGACTTAAAAATACTGACATCTGTGTAGACATGATTTCTCCTTGTCATGAACCACCTTGAGTGTGTGGTTCTGATTATTTTTTATTAGCGCACTGATGTTAGCATTATGTAGGAGGAAAATGTCATTTTGATAAAAAAACGGACCATAAGGTCCGCTTTTTTTAGTAAGAATTGTTAACTTGGCTGTGTTTTATATTGGATAAATTCCAACCAGCGGCCAAATTATAGAACAAGAGGGCTAGTCCATCTCATCCATCCAGCACAAAATAATGGCCTCTAGAATTTTCTCGTTCGAGTGATTCGGCTCATCATCAAAATCTTCAAGATCTAACACCCATTGATGCAAGTCCGTAAAACGTACGGTTTTAGGATCGGTACCTGGGTATAAATCACATAGTTCAATCGCAATATCTCGCGAATCAATCCATTTCAAGCTCATAACACTTCCTTATATTTATCAGCGACGATTTGTCATCTTCATGATTTATATTCTATGCCAGTTTTACTAACAGTTTTAGCCGAGCTGAGTTCTTAGTGCTCTTCAGAAGCTAGGTTCAATGTGTACTTTGGAATCTCAACAACAAGGTCAGTATCCGCCACTTTAGCTTGGCAACCAAGACGAGATTCCATTTCCAGACCCCATGCTTTATCTAGCATGTCGTCTTCTAGGTCATCACTTTCTTCTAATGAGTCGAAACCTTCACGAATCACAACGTGACATGTAGTACATGCACACGATTTCTCACATGCGTGTTCAATACCAATACCGGCCTTCAATGCAACATCAAGAACCGTCTCACCAGTTTTTGCTTCTAAAACAGCGCCTTCTGGACATAGATCTTCGTGAGGTAAAACAATAATCTTTGGCATGTTTATCTATTCTCTAACTATTAAATATTATCGACTGACTGACCTGACAGTGCAGCTCGAATTGATTTATCCATACGACGAGAAGCAAAGTCTTGGCTCGCTTTGTCGGTATTCTTAATTTCTAGTTCAATGGCATCGGCATTATCGCCGTTGCGCACTTCAATCAGTGCTTCAATCGCTTGAACAAGTTGTTCTTTGCCTTGCTCATTAAGCAGCTCGTCACCATCGGCTTGCATTGCAGCAATTAGCCCTTCAATAACGCGGTCCGCTTCTACGCGTTGCTCAGCTAGAGCACGCGCTTGCATGTCTTCTTTTGCAAACGTCATCGAATCTTTCAGCATACTAGCCACTTCGTTGTCACTTAGACCGTAAGAAGGCTTAACTTGGATTTCAGCTTGAACGCCAGTGCTCTTCTCCATCGCGGTAACCGATAGCAGGCCATCAGCATCCACTTGGTAAGTGACACGAATATGCGCAGCACCTGCTGTCATTGGCGGAATGCCTTTCAGAGCAAATCGAGCTAGTGAACGACAGTCGTCGACCATTTCACGCTCGCCTTGCACGGTGTGCACTGTCATTGCCGTTTGACCGTCTTTGAACGTGGTAAATTCTTGTGCGCGAGCAACAGGGATCGTGGTGTTACGAGGGATGATCTTTTCGACCAAGCCACCCATAGTTTCGATACCTAAGGAAAGTGGGATAACATCTAGAAGTAGCATCTCAGAGTCAGGCTTGTTGCCAACTAAGATATCCGCTTGAATCGACGCACCAATCGCAACCACTTCATCAGGGTTAATGCTGGTTAATGGAGTACGACCAAAGAAGCCACCCACCATTTCACGGACAAGTAAGGTACGAGTTGAACCACCAACCATAACCACTTCCAGAACTTCGTCCGCGTCAACTTCAGCATCTTTCAGTGCGCGACGGCACGAAAGTAGCGTTTTCTTAACTAATGGCTTGATGAGCTCTTCGAACTCTTCACGAGTTAATGAACCAGACCAACCTAGTACGTCAACATCAACACTTTCAGCTTCAGATAAGCCAATCTTCGCTTCTGTTGCTGCGTCTAGAAGAATACGGTTCTGTTCTGCCGTTAGCTCTGATAAGCCCATTTGCGCTTGGAAATGTTCTGCAATCAAATGGTCAAAGTCATCACCACCTAGCGCAGAGTCACCACCCGTTGCTAAAACTTCAAAGACACCTTTAGATAGGCGTAGGATAGAGATATCAAACGTACCACCACCCAAGTCATAAACGGCGATTACCCCTTCTTTACCGGAATCCAGACCGTAAGCAATCGCTGCGGCAGTAGGTTCATTAAGAAGACGTAACACGTGAAGACCAGCAAGTTGCGCAGCGTCTTTCGTACCGGCACGCTGTGCATCATCAAAGTACGCAGGAACGGTAATCACTGCACCAGATAGCTCGCCACCTAGTGTTGACTCAGCACGTTGACCTAGCGCTCGCAGAATGTCTGCTGATACTTGAATTGGGTTCTTGTTGCCTTGCTCTGTGCGAATCACAGGCAAACCATTATCACTTTCTTCAAACTGATATGGCAGAGACGGGTATCGCTGTTGAATATCTGACAGTGAACGACCGATTAATCGCTTAACTGAGATAATGGTATTTTTAGGATCAGTTTGTGCATTTGCACGCGCTTCATTACCAGTCGTATAAGATTCCGATTGGTAGTGAACAACTGAAGGTAAAATGCTTCGACCTTGTTGATCAACGAGTGTACTCGCCTCGCCACTGCGTACTGCAGCAACCAACGAGTTTGTTGTACCTAAATCAATACCCACAGCAAGCTTATGCTGGTGAGGAGCGGCGCTTTGCCCTGGTTCTGCAATCTGAAGTAGTGCCATGGAGGTGTCCTTGTTATACAAACTAGCCGATCAAACGATCTTCAACTAATTCGATTTCATTCTTTAATTTTGCAATAAACTTAAGCTTTCTTACTCGGTCTGCAGCTTCAAGCCAAGCTTCGCTTTCGAGTTCTTGTTGGATAGCGCTTAATTGTTGTTTATACATTTTGCTAACCTTGCCTTCAAATGCAAATAGCGCATCTTCGGGATCAGAACTGTCTGCGATGTCTTCTAGCTCTTCACGCAGTTCCATTTGCTCCATCAGGAACATCGGATCTTGCATGGTTTGTTGTTCGCCACGAATGTCTTCACCGTGTTGAACCAGCAGGTATTCTGCTCGGCTGATTGGATTCTTCAATACCTGGTACGCATCATTGATTTGTGCCGCTTTTTGCACTGCTAATAAGCGATCTCGCTCAGAAGCTATCGCAAATTTATCAGGATGGAATTGGCGTTGCAGATCTCTAAACTGAGAAGAAAGAAGGCTACCATCCAGTTGAAACTGAAGTGGTAGCCCAAATAATTCGAAATGATTCATGTAAAGGTGGTCCTAAGTTTAGGCTCTTTGTTCAGAGCCTAATTTTATTCTTCGCTTACAACGCTTAACGATTCAAGCGTTTAAACATTGAAGCTCTCACCACAACCACATTCGCCTTTCGCGTTCGGGTTGTTGAATTCAAAACCTTCGTTTAGGCCTTCTTTTACATAATCAAGCTCAGTACCATCTAGGTATACTAGGCTCTTTGGATCAATGATGACCTTAACACCTGAATGCTCAAACACTTCGTCTTCTTCGTTAAGCTCGTCAACGAATTCCAGTACATACGCCATACCCGAACAGCCAGTAGTTTTTACTGCTAAGCGTAATCCGAGACCTTTACCACGGTTATCTAGGAAAGCTTGAACTCGGCTTGCTGCCGTATCTGTCATGGTGATGGCCATACTACAACCTTGTGTTTTATATAAATTGAGAACTCAGGTGGGAGCACAAAGGGTGCTCCCAAATATTACTTATTTTTTCGACGTGATTACGGTATTGAAGCGATTAGTGCTTCTTTTTGTAATCCGCAACAGCTGCTTTGATCGCATCTTCAGCAAGAATTGAACAGTGAACTTTTACTGGTGGCAACTCAAGCTCTTCTGCGATTTCAGAGTTTTTGATTGCAGCTGCTTCATCAATACTTTTACCTTTAACCCACTCAGTTACTAGTGAGCTAGAAGCGATTGCGCTACCGCAACCGTAAGTCTTGAATTTTGCGTCTTCAATAATACCTTCTGCAGATACTTTGATTTGCAGTTTCATTACGTCACCACAAGCTGGAGCGCCAACCATGCCGCTACCTACACTTGGGTCTTCTTTATCAAACGAACCTACGTTACGTGGGTTTTCGTAGTGATCAATTACTTTTTCGCTATATGCCATGATAGTTACCTCGAATCCTCTATTTCCGTGAGATTAGTGATGAGCCCACTCAACAGTGTTCAAATCAATCCCTTCTTTATACATATCCCATAGAGGAGACATGTCGCGTAATTTATTTACCGCTACACGAATTTGTGCAATCGCGTAGTCGATTTCTTCTTCCGTTGTAAAACGGCCGAATGAGAAACGTACTGAGCTGTGTGCCAGTTCATCGTTCAGACCAAGAGCACGTAAAACGTATGAAGGCTCTAGGCTTGCTGATGTACATGCAGAACCTGATGATACTGCTAGGTCTTTAAGAGACATAAGCAGAGATTCACCTTCAACGAAAGCAAAGCTCACGTTTAGGTTGTGTGGTACACGTTGGTCTAAGTCGCCGTTTACAGTTACTGCTTCTAGATCTTGAACACCTTTCAGTAGGCGCTCGCGAAGTGCTAGTGCGTGATCGTAATCTTTCTGCATGTCTTGTTTAGCGATAGCAAACGCTTCGCCCATACCCACGATTTGGTGAGTAGCAAGAGTACCAGAACGGAAACCACGTTCATGACCGCCACCGTGCATTTGCGCTTCAAGGCGAATACGTGGCTTACGACGAACGTACAAAGCACCGATGCCTTTAGGGCCGTATGCTTTGTGTGCAGACATAGAGATAAGATCAACTTTCATCTCTTTTACGTCTAGTGGGATTTTACCCGCAGACTGCGCCGCATCAACGTGGAAGATGATCTTGCGTGCACGACATAACTCGCCGATTGCACCGATATCTTGGATTACACCAATCTCGTTGTTTACGTGCATGATAGAAACTAGAACAGTATCTTCACGCATTGCAGACTGTAGCTTGTCTAGATCAATGATGCCGTTTGCTTCTGGCTCAAGGTAAGTAACCTCAAAACCTTCACGTTCTAGTTGGCGACATGGATCAAGAACTGCTTTGTGTTCTGTTTTACACGTGATTACGTGCTTACCTTTCTTCTCGTAAAAGTGCGCTGCACCTTTGATAGCAAGGTTATCTGACTCTGTAGCACCTGACGTGAAAACAATTTCACGTGGGTCTGCATTTAGTAGATCGGCAATTTGCTCACGAGCATTATCTACTGATTCTTCTGCCTGCCAGCCGTAACGGTGTGAACGAGATGCAGGGTTACCGAAGTTACCGTCCATCGTCATGCATTGAACCATTTTTTCAGCAACACGTGGATCGACTGGGCATGTAGCTGAATAGTCAAAGTAAATAGGCAGTTTCATTTTCTACTCCAATGTAAAAACTGACCGCTAAGAGCGGGCATTAACACCGTGAGGTGCTGCACTAATCGTTGTAGTGCTCGTATTTTTATGTGCAAAACCATTATTAACCGCAAGATCGATATCTTGACGATCAGAAATCTGTAAAACTTCGTTATCTTTCATTAGCTCACCGAGCGTAATGTCGTTTAAGAAGCTGCTGATTCGGGAGCTTAAATCACGCCATAAAGTGTGAGTTAAACAACGACTACCACCTTGGCAGTCTGCTCGACCGTGACACTTAGTTGCGTCCACTGATTCGTCTACTGCAGCAATCACAGTTCCGACAGCGATGTCGCTCGCTTCAGCACCTAAACGGTAACCACCGCCAGGACCACGAACACTAGCAACTAAGCCAGCTTTACGTAACTTAGAAAATAGTTGTTCTAAGTAAGATAACGAGATGCCTTGTCGCTCTGAAATGTCAGCCAGAGGAACTGGGCTCTTTTGCGAATGCAGTGCTACATCTAGCATAGCTGTTACCGCATATCTTCCTTTAGATGTAAGTTTCATATCACACCGTATCCACATTGTTTATGTGGTTGGAATTTTCCCATACCCGACTAAATTGGTCAAGTATTTAGTTGACTATTTTAGTCAGGTATTCATCCCTACAAGCAGAGTGGGTTTTATTTGTCGTTTTTGCTCTTCTCAATTGAAGTCAAAATACCACGTAGAGTATTGATCTCTTGCAGTTCAGGACGAGCTCGGCTGAACAGACGACGTAGCTTGTTCATCACCTGACCCGGTTTATCCTTAGAGATAAATTGGGTATCAATGATCACTTTTTCAAGGTGTTCATAGAACATTTCTAGTTCTTCGTGACGTGGGTACTCATCTTGTTGCTGTGGTTGATATTGGCTCGCAACTATATCAAGGTGTGCCACGCGAACTTCATAGCTTAGCGTTTGTACCGCCATTGCTAGGTTCAGTGAACTGTATTCAGGGTTGGCTGGGATACATACATGGAAGTGGCACTTCTGAAGCTCATCGTTAGTCAAGCCAGTGCGCTCACGACCGAAGACTAATGCTACAGGGTGCTTTTGACCTTCAACGGCAAACTTTTGTCCGCACTCACGAGGCTCTAGCATTGGCCATTCAAGCGTACGTGAACGTGCACTTGAACCAACCACCAAACCACAGTCTTTTACTGCTTCATCCAATGTAGACACAATGGTCGCGTTTTCTGCGATGTCACCAGCACCCGCAGCCAGTGCTAAGGTCTGCTCGTCAACTTCACATTGAGGGTCTACAAGAACTAATTGACTCAAACCCATCACTTTCATTGCGCGAGCTGCTGATCCGATATTTCCCGAATGAGACGTACCAACCAGAACGACTTTTACATTGTCTAACATGCTATATGACACCACTTTAAAAATAATCGCGAGATATTAACACATAGCTAAGTAAAATGGTCAGACCCTTCTCGTAATGTGAATTCAAGAGTTCAAAAAACAACCACTTCCCTTTTGCAAAAAATTTGGTATACTCGCCGCCGCTTTAAACTGTTCTTTAACATCTTGTGGGAAAAACCTATGCATCCAATGCTAAACATTGCGATACGCGCTGCGCGTAAAGCTGGCAACCATATTGCTAAATCTCTAGAAACAACTGATAAGATCGAATCGTCTCTAAAAGGTAACAACGATTACGTTACTAACATTGCTCAAGAAGCTGAGTACATGATTATTGAGACAATCAAATCATCTTACCCAGAGCACAGCATTATTTCTGAAGAGTCAGGCCTGACTGAAGGTAAAGATTCTGACGTACAATGGATCGTTGACCCACTAGATGGCACCAACAACTTTGTAAAAGGTTTCCCTCACTTCTCTGTATCTATTGCTGTTCGTATGAACGGTCGTACAGAAGTTGCTTGTGTTTATGACCCAATGCTAAACGAGCTATTCACAGCTCAACGTGGCTCTGGCGCTCAACTTAACAACGCTCGTATGCGTGTTACTCAACTTAAAGACCTTCAAGGTACTGTTCTAGCGACTGGTTTCCCATTCAAGCAAAAACAACACTCTGAATCTTTCATGAAAATCATCTCTGGTCTATTCGTTGATTGTGCTGATTTCCGTCGTACTGGTTCTCCAGCTCTTGACCTATGTTACCTAGCAGCTGGCCGTGTTGACGGTTACCTAGAACTAGGCCTTAAGCCATGGGATCTAGCAGCTGGCGATCTAATCGCTCGTGAAGCTGGTGCTATCATGACTGACTTTGCTGGCGGCACTGATTACATGACGTCTGGTAATGTTGTTGCTTCAAGCGCGCGTGGTGTTAAGTCTATTCTTAAGCACGTTCGTGAGAACTCTAACGAAGGTATGCTGAAGTAATTCAGACCTTACGTTAATGCTCCTTTTTTCAAGGGCGCATAGAAATTTCAAAGCCTCGCTATTGCGGGGCTTTTTTGTATCTGCGATACGAGCTACGAGCTACGAGCTACGAGCTACGAGCAAGATGGCGGTTAGTTGCGACGAGCACAATGCACTTCGCCGATAAATTACGTTGAGTTTATCGACAGAATACAGTCGTAAAAAAACCGCTAGTTGCCTAGCGGTTTTTTTGGTTCAGCGAAAATTGTTAAGCCAAGGCCTAAGGCATTTCGTCAAACTCTTCACCTTCTTTATCCACTTGTGGTGGCATTAGGTGTTCACGCGTAATACCCAACTTCATAGCGAGTGCAGATGCAACGTAGATAGAAGAATAAGTACCAACAGTAATACCCAATAGAAGTGCAGTCGCGAAGCCGTGAATCATAGCACCGCCCTGAGCGAACAGCGCGATAACTACGAATAACGTTGTACCAGAAGTAATCAATGTACGGCTCAATGTTTGTGTGATTGAGCTGTTCAGTACTTCAGGTGCTTCACCCTTACGCATCTTGCGGAAGTTCTCACGAATACGGTCAAATACGACTATGGTATCGTTGAGGGAATAACCGACTACCGTTAGCAAGGCTGCTACGATGGTAAGATCCACCTCAATTTGCATTAGAGAGAACACACCCAGTGTGATGATAACGTCGTGCGCCAGTGCTAGTACCGCACCTGCTGCCAAACGCCATTCGAATCGCACTGACACATAGATCAAGATACAGATCAGAGAGACAAGGATAGCAAGGCCACCCGCTTCTGTTAGCTCGTCACCCACATTAGGGCCAACGAACTCGATACGACGCATCTCAACTTGCTCACCAGTACCATCTTTAATTGCAGACAGGATCTGGTTACCAAGCGTTTCGCCAGCAACACCGTCACGTGGACGTAAACGAACCATTACCTCACGTGCAGAACCAAAGTTCTGTACCGTTGCATCACCGAAACCTTCCGCTTCTAGTGCACTACGGATATCAGGTAGGTTTGCTGGTTGCTCAAAACCCACTTCAATCAGGGTACCACCGGTAAAATCTAGACCCCAGTTCAACGATTTCGTTGTTAAGGTAAAGATGGCAGTACCAATCATCAAGATTGAGAATAAAAAGGCAACCTTTGACCAACGCATAAAGTCGATCATTTTTTCTGCTTTTAGAATCTGAAACATATTAATTCCTAGCCTTAGATCGACAGTTTCTTAACGCGTTTTCCGCCATACATCAGGTTCACGATACAACGTGTCCCGACAATAGCTGTAAACATTGAAGTTAAGATACCGATAGACAGCGTTACCGCGAAGCCTTTAATTGCACCTGTACCTACAGCAAATAGAATGATTGCTGTTAGTAGTGTGGTGATATTGGCATCGGCGATGGTGCTAAATGCGTTCGCATAACCTTGGTGAATCGCTTGTTGTGGACTGCGTCCATCTCGAAGTTCTTCACGTATACGCTCAAAGATAAGTACGTTGGCATCGACCGCCATACCAACCGTCAATACGATACCGGCAATACCTGGCAGAGTCATAGTAGCCCCCGGGATCATCGACATCACACCGATAATCAACACCAAGTTAGCCATCAGAGCAACGTTCGCAATCAAACCGAAAGTACGGTAGTAAAGCAGAGTAAACAACATTACTGCAGCCATACCCCAAACCATCGCCATGATACCCATATCGATGTTTTGTTGACCCATAGATGGACCAATCGTACGTTCTTCTACAATCGAGATAGGCGCAATCAATGCACCAGCACGTAGTAAAAGTGCCAAGTTATGAGCTTCAGCCGTTGAGTCGATACCCGTAATACGGAAGTTACGACCTAGCGCAGATTGAATCGTCGCTTGGTTAATCACTTCTTCGTGCTTACTTAAGATCACTCGACCTTCTGGTGTTTTACGACCGCTGTCTTTGTACTCTGCAAATACCGTAGCCATAAGCTTACCGATATTCTGACGAGAGAATGTAGACATCTTGCTACCACCTTCGCTATCTAGCGAGATGTTAACTTGTGGACGACCATATTCATCAACACTTGAGCTTGCATCAGTAATACTTGAACCGCCTAGAATAACGCGCTTCTTAAGTACCACAGGGCGACCATCACGGTCTTGCTTGATTTCGCTACCCGCAGGGGCACGACCAGAAGCGGCAGCGGCTAAGTCAGCACTACTATCAACTTCACGGAACTCAAGTGTCGCCGTTGCACCAAGAATTTCTTTAGCGCGCGCCGTGTCTTGAACACCAGGCAATTCCACTACGATACGGCTAGCACCTTGACGTTGAACCAAAGGCTCAGCAACACCAAGTTCGTTAACACGGTTACGTAGAATGGTAATGTTTTGCTCTACTGCGTAGTTACGGATTTCTTGAAGACGAGCATCTGTAAAACGAGCAACCAAAGAGAAACGACCATTAGATTCTGAATCTACGAACGTCATATCTTGGTGCTTAGATTGCAGTAGCGATTTCGCTTCAGCAAGCTGCTCTTCGTTACGTAGAATCACTTCAACTGCATCTTTACCCGATGGGCGAATAGCACGGTAACGAATTTTTTCTTCACGAAGTTCACTACGGAAGGCTTCTTCTTGTTGGCCAACTAGCTTTTGCATCGCAGCATCCATATCCACTTCCATTAAGAAGTGAACACCACCACGTAGATCAAGACCCAGTTTCATTGGTGCAGCACCAATAGATTCAAGCCAATCAGGAGTTGAAGCCGCAAGGTTTAAAGCAACGATAACATCATCACCTAGTGCTTCTGTGATGATATCACGGGCACTAATTTGCGTATCTGTATCGTTAAAGCGAACAAGAATGGAACCGTTTTCTAGAGCAACGGATTTAGTAGAAAGGTTCTCTGCTTCCAGAGCATTGGTGACAGCATCCAGCGTAGACAGATCTACAGAGGCGCCACGCGCCCCTGTAACTTGAACTGCCGGATCTTCACCGTATATATTCGGAAGTGCGTACAACGCGGCGATAGCGATGGCAAACACCACCATCAAATACTTCCATAACGGATAACGGTTTAGCACAGCGAGGATCCTCTAGCTGTTTATAGTGATTTCAGAGTACCTTTTGGTAGCACTGCTGTAACGAAGTCTTTCTTGATAACAACTTCGTTGTTTGCGTTCAGTTCGATAGCAACGTAGTCGCTGTCTTCTGCAATCTTAGTAATCTTACCGATTAGACCGCCGCTTGTTAGAACTTCATCGCCTTTGCCCATAGAAGACATAAGGCTCTTATGCTCTTTTACGCGCTTAGCTTGTGGACGGTAGATCATGAAGTAGAAGATCACAGCGAACATACCTAGCATGATAAGCATTTCGAAACCGCCGCCTGCTGGTGCACCTTCTACTGCTGCGTGAGCTTGAGAAATAAACATTAAAAACATCCTCTATTATATTTTGGTAATTGTTTGTCTAATTGGGTTGTATCCCTTTATTTTCAAGCCCCAACTCTCGGAAGAGAGATGGGGCTCGCAAAAAAGAAATACTAAGATTCTTTACCTAACGGTGGCACTTCACGCCCCATTCTTGCGTAGAACTCAGCAACGAACTCTTCAAAACGGTCTTCATCAATAGATTGACGAATGTCTGACATAATTCGTTGGTAGAAACGCAGGTTATGAATCGTGTTCAGTCGAGCACCTAGGATTTCGTTACAACGATCCAAATGGTGCAAGTACGACTTGCTGTAGTTCTTACAAGTGTAACAGTCACAATCTGAATCTAGTGGTGTTGTATCCGTTTTATGCTTCGCATTACGGATCTTGATCACACCTTCAGTGACAAACAGGTGGCCATTACGTGCATTTCGCGTTGGCATTACACAGTCAAACATGTCGATACCGCGACGAACACCTTCAACTAAGTCTTCAGGTTTGCCTACGCCCATTAGGTAACGTGGCTTATCTTCAGGCAGCTGAGGGCATGTGTGCTCAAGAATACGGTGCATGTCTTCTTTTGGTTCGCCTACTGCTAGGCCGCCAACAGCGTAACCGTCAAAACCAATTTCTGTTAAGCCTTTAACGGATACGTCACGAAGGTCTTCGTATACGCCACCTTGAACGATACCGAATAGTGAGTTCGGGTTTTCTTGCTTGTCAAAGTGATTGCGTGAACGCTGAGCCCAACGAAGAGACATCTCCATTGAGTCTTTAGCTTCTTTATGCGTCGCAGGGTAAGGCGTACATTCGTCAAAGATCATTACGATGTCTGAGCCTAGATCCTTTTGGATTTCCATCGACTTTTCAGCGTCCATGAAGATCTTGTCACCGTTTACAGGGTTACGGAAGTGAACACCCTCTTCAGTGATTTTACGCGTCGCACCTAAACTGAATACTTGGAAACCGCCTGAATCAGTCAGGATAGGTCCTTTCCAGTTCATGAAATCGTGCAAGTCACCGTGCAGTTTCATGATTTCTTGACCAGGGCGTAACCATAGGTGGAACGTATTACCTAGCAAGATTTCAGCACCTGTGTCTTTCACTTCTTCAGGTGTCATGCCTTTAACCGTACCGTAAGTACCTACAGGCATGAATGCTGGTGTTTCAACGCTACCACGTTCAAACTGAAGTTGACCACGACGTGCGCCGCTGTTTGTTTTTTTTAGTTCGTATTTTAATTTCACGAAGCCTCCAATATGCCAGAGAAACAATCTGACTGATAATTCAGAACCTTAAGCTAAACATAAGTTCAATCTAGCGAGTTCTATGAGGAGCGGTCGCGTATTCCTTGCGAGAGATTAGACAGACACCCTGCCCGACTCCTAGCTTACTGCTAGCACCCGTAAATTCTGCTTATATCGTTTATAACCAGCTAAAATTAGCTCGTTTTCTTATTGATGAACATCGCATCACCGTAGCTGAAGAAACGGTATTCGCTCTTCACTGCGTGATCGTATGCGCCCATCACATTGTCATAACCAGCAAATGCACTCACCAACATGATCAATGTTGATTCTGGTAAGTGGAAATTGGTAATCAAGCAATCCACCAACTGGTATTCATAACCAGGGAAGATGAAGATTTCTGTGTCACCAAAGAAAGGAACTAACTCAGTGCCATTTTTCAATGCATCTTGAGCCGCACTTTCTAGTGAACGCACAGAGGTTGTACCGACAGCGATAATGCGTCCGCCGCGAGCTTTTGCTGCGGCAACGGCATCAACCACTTCTTGCGGTACTTCAACGTACTCTGCGTGCATGTGGTGATCGTTAATATTATCTACTTTTACCGGCTGGAACGTGCCAGCACCAACGTGAAGCGTCACGTAAGCAAACTCGACACCTTTTTCTTTCATGCCAGCCATTAGCTTGTCATCAAAGTGAAGGCCTGCTGTTGGCGCTGCAACCGCACCCGGCTTTTCATTATAGACAGTCTGGTAGCGCTCTTTATCTGCATCTTCATCAGGACGATCGATGTAAGGAGGCAGTGGCATGTGACCAACACTGTTAAGAATTTCTAGAACGCTTTGATCGGAAGTGAAATGGATTTCAAACAACGCATCGTGACGCGCCACCATTTCAGCTTCATACTCATCGTTCTCACCAAGGAACAACTTAGTGCCCGGCTTCGGTGATTTAGAGCAACGAACATGCGCAAGAATGCTTTTCTCATCGAGCATACGCTCCACTAGCACTTCAAGCTTACCGCCTGAGGCCTTGCGACCGAATACACGAGCAGGAATCACGCGAGTGTTATTAAAAACAACAAGATCGCCTGGCTCAACCAAGTCTAAAACGTCTTTAAACGAACCATCAGCTAGGTTACCGCTGTTGCCATCTAATTTAAGCAGGCGGCTTGCTGTGCGCTCCTCTTGAGGGTAGCGAGCAATGAGTTCATCTGGTAGGTCAAAGTGAAAATCTGAAACTTGCATGTTTGTAGTCTTGTCTTAGTTGATGAGATTTGTGCTGTTGACGAATAATAAATCATGGTTGCAGATCAATCGTTACGGTAAGTCAATCGTTACCAGAAACACATCACAAACACGACTAAAAATTTCGCAGTGGGCTAGTATAGGCACACGAGCCGCAATAGCAAGGTTTACAGCACTGGATTATTGTAAAGAGGCGTAAAATAATGCCACTGATTCACCACCTCAAACTAAAAAATTAGTTGCATAAAACTCACCCAAGAATGCGTCAGATCTCAGTTATTTTTTGGATAAAAAACTATAGTAATAGCAACAAATAAAAAAGAAGGAGGTTCGTATGATCAAGGTTGAAGATATGATGACTCGCAACCCTCATACTCTATTGCGCTCACACTCACTGGCCGATGCTAAGCACATGATGGAAGCGCTTGATATCCGCCATATTCCGGTCGTTGATTCCGACAGGCAACTACTTGGCGTCGTCACACAGCGAGACGTTCTAGCCGCTCAAGAATCCAGCCTACAAAACATCCCACAAGCTCAATCTTTTACTCTTGCCACTCCCCTCAACGACATCATGCACAAAAGTGTTATGTCGGTAGAGCCGCGTGCGGGTTTAAAAGAGTCAGCTATCTATATGCAGAAACACAAAGTGGGCTGTTTACCTGTCGTAGAAAACCACGAACTAATAGGCATTATTACAGACAGCGATTTTGTCACGATAGCGATTAACTTATTAGAGCTACAGGAAGAAGTAGAACCGGAAGAAGTAGAAGGTTAATCAAGGTTGTTTTACCCGCTAACCCCCTAGAGCCTTTCAATCCAAGGCTCTTTACATGTCCAACTATCACATATTCACTGTGAAACTCACTACAACCCTCATTTCTTCTTAGAGACCTGTTCCAAAAAATGAGCATCTCAACAAACCTATCTGACTTATTGTTCTTACATATGAGAATGTAAGACTCTAATTAGATTTATTGATATATCTATCGTTTGGATAATGTAAAAATTTGTTAACAATAAAAACAAACTGCCTTTCTGGGAATGATACTTATGAGTTTAAAGAAATTGCTGTCCTTGGGTTTTGGCGTGATTCTTGCGCTAATTTTGGTTATTTCAGTCGTTGCTTCATTGCGCTTTTATCAATCTAGTCATGGGTTTAATACCTATCGTTCTCTTGCATTAACCAGTGTATCCACTGGCCGAATCCAAGCCAACATATTGGAAGCTCGTTTATCTGCATTAAAATATATAAAGAACCCTGTTGCATCGCATGCTTCGGAGCTCAATAAGCGCATCACAACATCAATTCAGTTGATTGACGAAGTATTGGACGCTCATATCGACGACCTACATAAAAATGAGTTTTTAGCGATAGAGAAGCAGCTTAAACAATACAGCCAAGGCTTTAACCAGGTTGTACAACTGGTCAATACTAGGAACAACTTAGTTAAAGAAAACTTGGATCCATCAGGTCTTAAGATGCGACAAGCAGTGACTAACTTGATGATGCAAGCTTCTGCTGAAGAAGATTTAGAAGTTGCTGTCAGTTCAGGGCAACTTCAACAACATGTGTTGTTATCACGATTGTATGCTTCTAAATTTTTGACTAGCAACAAAATAGAAGATGCTCAACGAGCTCAAAAAGAGTTTGCATCCGCCACATTTCTCGTAGAAACCATAGAATCTCAATTGATGTCAGCCGAGCAAATTCGTTACTTAGCTGATTTTAATAATGCCTTTAAAACCTACCGAGTCACTTTTTCAGAAGTTGTTAACACGATAAAGGAACGAAACAACATCGTTTCTGGAACCCTTGATATTGCTGGTAGCAATGCGGCGAAAACAATTGAAGAAATAAAGCTCTCTACCAAGTCAAAACAAGACTCTGTCGGACCAAGCATGGTTGAACGATTTTCAAACGCTCAATTTATCTTAGGTGTGCTTTCAATTATTGTTATCGCGATTGCCCTTGGCATTGCCATCTCGATTTATCGTAGCGTCTGGAAAGTCGTAGGGGGAGAGCCTAGCGACATTCAAGCAATTGTAGAGGAAGTCGCTTCCGGTGACCTTTCAAAACAGATTCCAATAACAGGCAAAGAAACGGGTATATACGCAAACATTTTAGAGATGCGTCAAGAACTACGTCGTATCATCGATGGCTTCCACCAAATTTCAGACAATGTTTCAGCGGCTTCAGTCGAGTTAACGGCCGTGATGAGTCAAACAGAAGGGAACGCTCAACAAGAACTGAGCCAAATGGAGCAAATAGCAACGGCCATCAATGAGCTTTCTAGTACTGCGAATGAGGTTAGCCATAATGCAGCTAGTGCTGAGAACGCGGCAACTGGTGCAACTTCCAATGTTAAAAAGGGCGGCGTTTCACTCGATGCCTCAGATGATATATCTCGCAAGGTTGAAGACTCAATCGAAGAGACATCAAATATCGTCAATCAACTGCAAGAGTACTCGGTAGAGATCGGTACTGTTATTGAAGTGATCAACTCCATCTCTGAACAAACGAACTTGCTAGCACTCAACGCAGCCATTGAGGCCGCACGAGCTGGTGAGCAAGGGCGTGGTTTTGCTGTCGTTGCTGATGAAGTTCGTTCTCTGGCCGCTAAAACGCAACAATCAACTGTCGATATTCAAGAGATAATCTCTCGACTTCAAGCACAAGCAAAAGATGCCAACCAGTTCATGCAATCTAACCTGTCGTTAGCCGTCGAGTCGCGTCATTACAGCGAACAGCTTAGAACGGCATTCGCATCAATAACGGAGTCTGTTGGCCTGATTTCAGATATGAATACACAAGTAGCAACAGCATCTGAAGAGCAATCAGGAGTCACACAGGATATTTCACAAAATGTTTCTTTGACCTTTGATATCGTTCACCAAAATGTTTCAGGAATCGAACAAAGCAAGCAAGCGAGTGAAGAGCTGTCTTCATTAGCAGTGAAACAAAAAGACTTACTGAGCTTTTTCAAAATCTAACGCTATAGATAAAGTAGAAAGAGCCTCATAAAACTATGAGGCTCAATATTAGGTAACTTTAATCGATAGAAATGCACTGCCGCTTACCCCGTAACTCATTACAATAAACAACCAATCCGCACATCATATCAAATATAAAACTAGTTGAATAATACATTGATGGGGTTTATATTACCCGCCATATACAACCACCTCCGTAATAAAGTGAAAAAATCATATTTATCAATAGGCTTGATGCAGAGGTTATAACGAATTCAGCTCCTGTCATTGCTTGTATCACTGTTGTTACATTCACAGTAGAGGATGTAGCTGCTTCTTCCGGAGTGTTGGAAACTTATATAAAAGCAATTGACGACTATTCATTTGGTCCACTTAATGGTTCGGAGAATATACTGGCATCTCATTATGAGGCGCCCAAAAAGTTACGGTTCTTGAGAGTACAAATGAAAGTATCAAACTATAAATATTCAATAATATGCCTAGTAATCATCACTGTATGCAGTTACCCATTCATATACTTCCCTTCTGGAGAGTATGATTCAGATAGAATTTACTTTGTTACTGTAATTAGTTCATTCATTGCATTTTTTTTATTAACATACACTATCGTACAGCTAGTACTAATAATAAAAAATAGAGACGATAAGCACCAATCTGAAAATCATCGTCTCGGTACTTATTTTATTATCGCTATATCACTATCTACTTTTTATTACTTAAAAGTTGAAGATTACAAGGAAAGTAGCACTAGCCACATATATTGTGGCTCAATAATGAAAATGAAACTGAGAAGTTCTGTGGGGCTTTTAGAAAAGTTTGCGCTTTCAAAAGAAAAATGTGGTAACGGTTTATGAATAAATCATTTCCATTTTTTAAGTTTTCTCTTGTTATCTTTAGCTATAGTTTCCTATCTTTTTTAGTTTATGGACTTGCAGTAGATACCTACCAATTTTGGGTGTCCAGTATAGAAAAGCAAGCCAGAGTCGTAAGCCTTGATCATGTTCAAGTTCATACTAAAGGGTCTAAAACTTATTATTATAAACTAGAGATAGATAGCAACTTATCAATTCATGGATTTGATTTTGAATTAATTAAAAATGAGAAATATAATATTTTAACTATTAAAGATGGCAAAAAAATCATACTCGGAAGTAAAAATAGCAGCCTATTCTATATATTTAAATCTGTATTTGGTTTTACTATCACTTATAGTATCATCGCATTCATAACTTATATGTCATATAAACTCGTAAAGTACTATTTCACAAGACCTAGAAATCCATACAACTAGAAAATTCAGGTTTATCTATCGAATAAATTATCGAGGTTGAATAAGATTTACAGCAGGTCATAACTTCCGATAAAAATTAGGTTAAATAAAATTAAAAAATATAAATTTCAATCACTTACTAGCACTTACACAGTACTGCAGCAGAATGAACACAGGAAAAGATATGAAACTACGCAAGCACAAACAAGCTATTAGGTTTACGATTATATTATTAATCAGTTCTTACCCTATATTATACTTCCCACTCGGCTCTTATAGAACCGATAAAATATATCTCTTATCAATACTACTTACTCCTGCTTTCTTTTGGGCTTTTTTCATAAGTATAGTTCAATTAAAATTGATATTTAAAACAAAGAAAGATCATATTAGAATGAAAAATAAAACTTCATATGTTTTACTTGCTATATCGTTAATTCTTTCTTTTCTATATTATTTTAAAATGGAAGATTATAAAATAAACAGCCCAACTCATATATACTGCGGCCCAGAACTAGAATTAAAAAGCTCGCGTGGTATATTTGAAAAATTCGCCATCACTGAAGAAATGTGTAATGAATAAAAATATCATCAAATACTATAGGTTATATAAACCTATAGTAAAAAGAATGGATTCAATAAAAACAATCAGGTTATCTAGTAGATTATTCAAATTTTATAGTTTATTTATGTTATTTTTCATAGGTATGAGCCTAATAATTTCAGGGGGAGATTCTTTAATTCCTTTAGCTACCGAATTAGTAAAAACTATAGTTATATTATTATCATCTTATTATGTAAATAGTTCCATCAATCGATTCTATGCAATTATTTTAGCGCTAACCCCACTGCTGGACATTGGAATTGGATTTTTTTATGATATGCCAATGGAGCCTTTAAATATAATGCTTAGCTTTATTGCATTAAAATGTTTATATGCCGTATTAAAATACCACCAGTTTACAAAAAATAGTTAAGTACGAACCTTACCCTGCCACTATGCAAGGTAAGGTTGAATACATCTAAAATGACGACAGTCTTTTAAAGCAATTCAGACACCACATCCGCTAACTGATGGAATGTCTCTAGACGAGACGAACTTGGTCGCCAGACCAGACCAATATCTCGGTACGCTTGCTGACCAGGAGGATCAATAACCACTAGGTTTTGGTTTTCCAATAAGCCATGATCGATGGCCATCTGCGGAATAAAGGTGGTTCCCAAACCATTTGCTACCATTTGCACTAATGTGTGGAGGCTTGTGGCGGTGAACGGATTTATCTTCTCTTTGTCGGTTAACTTACAAGCTGATACCGCGTGCTCGGTTAAGCAGTGCTCGTTCTCCAGCAAAAATACAGACTCATCTGGCAAGTCATCGTATTTAATCGGAACACGAATGCCATCTGCTTGATTACGACTGATCACCATTCTGAACGGGTCTTGCCCAACAACTTTACTCTCCATGTTGTCGATATCGACAGGCAGAGCCAGAATCAACACATCTAACTCACCATGACGTAATGCAGCCAATAAGTTAGTCGTCGTGTCTTCACGTAACAGTAAGTTCAACTGAGGAAAACGATGATTGGCTTCTTGAACCAAATCACACAGAAGGAATGGCGCAATGGTAGGGATACACCCGACTCTTAGCTGCCCTTGCATCGCGTCTCCATTACATAGATTTCCAAGTTCGACAAGATCTTGCCCTTTCGCCAATAGCTCTCGACCGTGCTTAACCACCAGCTCACCCGCTTGAGTGAAAACCAATGGGCTCTTTTTATCTTTCTTCTCATAAAGAGGACAACCAATCAGCTCTTCGAGGTTTTGAATGCCTTTACTTAGCGTAGATTGACTGACGAAACAGCGATCCGCAGCGTCGCTAAAGTGACGGGTTTCGTGAAGGGTAACAAGATAATGAAGCTGCTTTAGACTTGGCCATTTATTCATGAAATTACTTTGTAATATGAGTAGGATAAGTTACGTAAAGGTCAGTAGACCTAAGGACTGGGCAAAGATTAAGCTCATCGCTTTTTTCGATTAACTTAATCTATTTAATTCGCTTTTTTCTATAGTACCGATTGTACTATAGTTTGTCCCGTAGAAACGGAGCCCAAACAAAGATGTGTTGGGCCAACTAATTTTTTAGGAGATTCCAAATGGTACTAGTAGGTCGTCAAGCCCCTGACTTTACTGCAGCAGCTGTTCTAGGTAACGGTGAGATCGTTGATAACTTCAACTTCGCAGAATTCACTAAAGGTAAGAAAGCTGTAGTTTTCTTCTACCCACTAGACTTCACTTTCGTTTGTCCTTCAGAGCTAATCGCTTTCGACAACCGTCTAGAAGATTTCCAAGCTAAAGGCGTTGAAGTAATCGGTGTTTCAATCGATTCTCAATTCTCTCACAACGCATGGCGTAACACTGCTATCGCTGATGGCGGTATCGGTCAAGTTAAGTACCCTCTAATTGCTGACGTTAAGCACGAGATCTGCAAAGCATACGATGTTGAGCACCCAGAAGCAGGCGTTGCTTTCCGTGGTTCTTTCCTAATCGACGCTGACGGCCTTGTACGTCACCAAGTAGTTAACGATCTTCCACTAGGTCGTAACATCGACGAAATGCTACGCATGGTAGACGCACTAAACTTCCACGAGAAGAACGGTGAAGTTTGTCCTGCACAATGGGAAGAAGGCAAAGCAGGTATGGACGCATCACCAACAGGTGTTGCTGCGTTCCTATCTGAGCACGCTGACGACCTAAGCAAGTAATTACCTCTTAAGCCTGAACTCAACTCAGGTTAATGGTTGGAAGACTCTCTATAAAGAGAAATAAAGCATAAGCTAATAGCGCAAAGCGCACCGCCAATCAGTTAAGAAGTAAAGTCCTATTAAAAGCCCGAAGTTAACGCTTCGGGCTTTTTTCATATCTATTCGACGGCCTTTCATTTCCCCAAAGCTCCCTCTGCAACATTTAATAGAGGTAATTACAAAAACAAACTTTACCCCTATTTTCCTCTGCGACCACCTATTCATATCCGTATCTAGATTGCTATGATTTCATCAGTATCTTTTTGAACGGATAAACATGATGAACACCGAAATTGAAGTCTGTATCGATAACTTAGAATCTCTACATAACGCACTATCTGGTGGCGCGAATCGAATTGAGCTTTGCTCTTCATTGGCACTTGGCGGGTTAACTCCAAGCTTCGGAATGATGAAGCAAGCCGCAAAAATTTCGTCTATTCCTGTCTACGCGATGATACGACCAAGACAAGGCGACTTCATTTTCGATAACGACGATATGCTCTGTATGCTTGAAGATATTGAAGCTTGTGCAAGTGCTGGGTTGGATGGAGTCGTACTTGGTGTATTAGCGCCGAACGGAAGTATTGATATGCCAAAAATGCAGCAACTGGCTGACAAAGCGCACTCATTGAAGCTTGGAATGACGTTCCATAGAGCCATTGATCAAAGCTCTGATTACCAAACAGCATTAGAACAGGTCATCACACTTGGATGTGAAAGAATCCTGACATCAGGGCTCGCTGTTAATGCTGAGCAAGGCATCAATGTGCTCGCAGATATGGTCAAACAAGCCGATGGCAGAATCGATATCATGGCTGGCGCTGGCGTCAATGCAACGAATACTAAGATGATTCAAAGTACCACCCAAGTACCTGCACTTCACCTTTCAGGTAAATCGACAAGACCGAGTCTAATGGAAAGCAACTCAAGCGCTCAAATGGGCAGTGATGATATTGATGATTATCAGATACCAGTAACTGATGCTAGCAAGATATCCAGTGTGAGAGCCGCTCTCATCGCTTAGGGCAATAGTCGCTAACACAAATCCAGAGAACCTCGCTGACTAATCTAACTGACTGACGTATATTAGATTTAATAGCGCAGAAAATTTTCATGGATAGATATGGCTAAAGACTTATTCAGCTCTCTTGATTTAAACCTGTTACGAACATTTCTGATTGTTTATCAAGAACAAAACACCAGAAAGGCTGCGGAGCGTTTATTCGTTTCTCAGCCAGCGGTTAGCCAAGCCCTGCAAAAGCTAAGACACCACTTCAACGATGACCTTTTCGTTAAAGTTCATGGAGGTTTGCAGCCTACCGCTTTCTCAGAACAACTCACCAATGAAATAAAGCCGTTCATGGACGGTCTATCTGTCGCGATCAATACATCAAACACTTTTGATCCAAAAGAGATCGATTACACACTCAAAATAGCGCTATCACCTATCGTGCTATCTTGTTTATCTGGTTCTTTATTTAAAATGATAAGAGAGCAAGCACCGAATGCGAATCTAGAATTAGTCTCTTGGACCAATGCTTCTGTTTCTGACATTCAGAAAGGTGAGGTATTGATGGGGATCAGTTACCTTGGCAGTAAAACGAGTAAAGAAGTTTATACGAAAAAGTTAATTGAACTAACAGGGCGTATTTTTGTAAGAAAAGACCACCCTTTAGAGCAAGAAATCGTTACACCCTACGATGTGGCAGGCTACGATATCGCTTCACTAGTCACACCCGGTTGGAACGACAACCATAGTTTGGCATCGGATATCCTAACTAATCTCTCCGTTGAACATAATGTTGGTTTCCGTAGTGAGCTAATTATGGCGGTCATTGATGTCATTCAACACACAGATATGTACATGCCACACTCGAATCTTTTCCTCGTTGATAATTACCCAACCCTACGCGGAATCGATGTTGTGATAGATGGCGAGCCTCCCAAAACTCCTGTTTACTGCCATTTACATATTAAAAACAGAAACTCCCCTATTACCAATTGGCTATTTGAGTTAATACAAAAAGCACTATCAACTCAGGTTAATAAGTAATGCTTATTATAGAGATACCAATATCTACTTAGCCGAAAAATAAAACACTGTTTAATATTAGCCCTATCAAAACGGATACTGAACTACGAAGGATCGTGCAGTTAAGTTAACCCTAAATAGAGACTAATATGAAAATTGCACTTACTACCCTAATTTCAGCTTCACTACTTTCTGTTCCAGTTCTTGCAAACAACTTTGACAGCCAACACCGTGTGGGTATCGGTTACAACCAAACTCAGGTAGACGACTGGCTAACCGATGACACAGTTGATTGGGGTAACGGTATCAAACTTGAATATGGTTATGAATTTAACCGTATCGTAGGTATCAATGTTTCTTACGCAACGAATAGTGACGACGAAAACGTTGAAGGTATAAAAGCCGAGATCGATGGTTACAAATTCCAAGTTGATGCTGATATCGGTTATAAATTTGAATTAGATGGCTTCTCTTTGAAACCTTATGGTGTTCTGGGCCTAGCTCGTCAAAGTGAAGATAATTCAATTAGCATCCTAGACAAGAAGTGGACTGAATCATACAACGATACCAGCTTCGTTGTTGGCCTAGGTGGTCGTGCTGAATTCGGACCACACCTATACACTGACATGCGCTTTGAATTCGCGAGCTACGATGACGTAGATTACGAAACATTCTCATGGACTGTCGGTTACCGCTTCTAATAGATTGAAAAAGCCAGCGTCTAAGCCTGTCTCTTGATCACAAGTCTGGTTAATCAAGAGACTTGGCGAGTTCATACCCTTCAAGGATGGTTTGTAACCTAAGCCATCCTTGCCATAACGTCTTTATAGAAGCGCGACCTGT